>CANFUF010000024.1 GCA_947450095.1 Roseiflexaceae bacterium | reverse complement strand
TCGCCCTTGTGCTCGATGGCCGCCATGTGCAAATTGACCAAGCGCGCCAGGCTGTCGCTGAGGCGGGTCAATTCGTGGTAGTGGGTGGCAAACAAGGTGCGGCAACGTAGGCGCGGCTCGTTGTGTATGTATTCCACCAAGGCTTGGGCGATAGCCATGCCGTCGTAGGTGCTGGTGCCCCGCCCTACTTCGTCGAGGATGAGTAGGCTCTGGTTGGTGCATTGCGCCAAAATCGCCGCCGTTTCGGTCATTTCCACCATAAAGGTACTCTGGCCGGTGGCGATGTCGTCTTGGGCACCGATACGGGTAAAAATCCGATCGACCAGACCGATTTCGGCGCTATCCGCCGGCACAAACGCCCCAATTTGGGCCATCAGCACGATCAAGGCCACTTGGCGCATCACGGTGCTTTTGCCGGTCATATTGGCGCCGGTGATGATGGCAATCTGGCGACTTTGACTATCGAGGGTCAACGAATTGGCGATAAACTGGCCGCTCCGGTGTTGTTCGACCACGGGGTGGCGTCCGTTTTTGATGACAATCCGGGTATCGCCAAACAACTGCGGGCGCACATAGCGGTTGCGGACGGCTACTTCGGCTAGGGTTGTGACCACATCGAGTTGCGCCAAGGCTCGGGCGACTTCCACCAAGCGGACGCCATACGTGGCGATTTGGCTGACAATATCAAAAAATGATTGGCGTTCGAGTTCGTTGAGGCGCTCTTGGGCGTTGATGACGATATCTTCGTAGGTTTTGAGCTCGTCGGTATAATAGCGCTCGCCTGTGGACAAGGTCTGTTTGCGGATGTAGTGGCTGGGTACCAGCGCCGCATGTGTTTTGGTGATTTCGATGTAATACCCAAAGACTTTGTTGTAGTCGACCCGCAGTGATTTAATGCCGGTGCGCTGTTGTTCGATCCCCTCGAGGGCGCTAATCCAGCGTTGGGCGTCTTGACTGGCCGCGATGATTTTGTCCATTTCGGCCACAAAGCCGGGTCGGATGACCCGCCGGGGGGTGTCGTCTTCGCGCAGATAATTCGATGCGCCCAGCAAGGCGGGGGGCTCGGCGTCGATGGCCTGCTCGATGAACTGCAACACGTCGTGGCAGGTGTCGATTTGGGGCAAATTGGTGGGAGTGGCTTCATCGGGGAAAAGCTCGTCGCTGGCAGTGGTTGTTGGCTGGTGCAAGGCTTTAGCGATGGTGGGCAGTTGCCGCAAGGCATCACGTAGGCGTACCACGTCACGGGGGGTGGTTACCGACACCCCTTGCATCATGCGATTGACGATGCGTTCCATGTCGCCGATGCCTTTGAGCGCTTCGCGGATGGCGTTGCGGGTCAGTGTGTCGCCGGCAAAGCGGCCTACGGCGTCGTGGCGCTGACTGATGGCGTCGCGGTCGAGCAGCGGTTGGGCAATCCAGCGCCGCAACAAGCGTGCTCCCATGGCGGTGCGGGTCTGGTCGAGCACTGCCACTAGTGAGCCTTTGGCGCCACTCACCCCTTCGAGGATCTCGAGATTGCGCCGGGTCTGGGGGTCGAGAAACATCACACTGCCCGGGGTGTAGGGGTGCAATGCGGTGAGTTGGGCCGGGCTAGTTTGTTGGGTGGTCTGGGCATACTGGATGAGCGCGCCGGCGGCCCGTACCGCCAAGGGGCGGTCGCTGAGGCCCAGACCGGCGCTGGTGCTGATTTTGAAGTGCTGGAGCAAGGCATCGCTGGCGGTACGTGCTTCCCACCGCCAGCTGGGTAGGTTGGTGATGTGGCCGTTGGCCCAGCGGGCGGCGCTTTCGCGTTCGACGCGGCGGGCAACCCGTTCGTTGGGCAACAGCATTTCGCGCTCTTCTTTGGTCATAAATTCGAGGTCGCTACTCAAGCCGCGGTTGGCGGCGTCGATGCCGGCGATGCGCTGGCTGGGGTTGTCGCTGACAAGCACTTCGGCGGCTTGGAGGCGCGCCAATTCACCGAGGGCGTGTTGTTGGGCTTGGGGGCCGTGTAATTCGCAACAGGCGAATTCACCCGTGCTCAAATCGGCGTAGGCCAAGCCCACCTGGTGTTGTTCGACCAACAAGGCCACGATGTAGTTGTTGGTGGTGGCATTGAGGCTGCCATCGACCACGGTGCCGGGGGTGACAATCCGCACGATTTGGCGTTCGACCATCCCTTTGGCGTTGCTGGTTTGAGCAATGCCGCCGGCAAATACCGAGCGTGGCCGGGTATCGCTTTTGCTCGAGGCGGTTTCGCTGATTTGCTCAGCGATGGCGACGCGGTAGCCAGCGGCGACCAGTTTGGCGACATATGATTCGACTGCGTGGTAGGGCATACCAGCCATCGGACAACGTTGTTTGGTGCTTGATTTGTCGGTGGCAAAATCTTTGTAGGTCAGGGTGACGTCCATTAATTCGGCGACCAGTTTGGCGTCGTCGTCAAAGGCTTCATAAAAGTCGCCGAGGCGATAAAACAAGACGGCGTCGGGTTGGCTGGCTTTGAGCTCGCGGAATTGCACGTACCATTTGTGCAGGCTGTAGCCGGGGAATTCGGTACTGAGGAGTTTGTCTATCTGCATGGCAATGTCATTTCTGGTGGTGGTTTTTAGTATGTGGGTACATTATAAAGGAGGAAGCATGAAGTATAAAGGAGGAAGTATGAAGTATAAAGGAGGAAGCATGAAGTATAAAGTATGAAGTATGAAGTATGAAGTATAAAGGAGGAATTCTTTTAACTCGCACAGAGGACGCAGCAGGCTGCGTCTGTACGGGCGTCATTGCATGGCGCCCCCTTCATCGCATGGCGCCTTTGGCGCAGTGCAATGAGGTTGGGGTGGAGTACTTCAAACGTCACTTCCTACTTCCTACTTCCAGCTTCAAACTTCCTATTCATTGCATGGCGCCTTTGGCGCAGTGCAATGAGGTTGGGGTGGAGTACTTCAAACGTCACTTCCTACTTCCTACTTCCTACTTCCAGCTTCAAACTTCCTATTCATTGCATGGCGCCTTTGGCGCAGTGCAATGAGGTTGGGGTGGAGTACTTCAAACGTCACTTCAAACTTCCTACTTCCAGCTTCAAACTTCCTAATTCGCACGGATAATCCCCCATAGGCAATTAGCCTATGGGGGATTATCCGTGCGAATTATTGATTGAGGGCTTCGGTGGTGTTGTTGATCATGAAAATCACGCGTTCGCCGATATTGGTGGTGCGGTCGGCAAGGCGTTCGAGCATATAGGTGATTTCGAGCAAAATCAAGCCACTTTCGAGGGTGGCCACGTCATGTTTAATCATGTCACGGATTTGGGCGTTGGCTTCGTCTTCGAGATCGTCGACTTGGGCGTCGATGTCAGCCAAACCACGGGCCACGGCAATATCGCGTTTGACAAAGGCATCAAGGCTCTGGGTCAACATCTGGTGTGACAACTCGCCCATGCGGCCGATGGTGGCGGGGATTGGCACAATCGGGGTTTGATTGAGGAGCACGGTGACGCGTTTGGCGATGCCTTTGGCATAATCGCCGGCCCGCTCGAGCTCGCTGGCAATGGCGCTGGTGGCAAGCAGCGTACGTAGGTCGCTGGCGACAGGTTGCTGGGTGGCGATAAGCTCAAAAATTTGCTCGTCGATGGCCACGTGGGTGCGGTCGATTTCGCGGTCGCCAGCCACCACATTGGTGGCTAATTCGGCGTCTGCAGTGGTCAAGGCGCGCATCGCATCGGCGAGGCCGTGTTCGACACGACTGCCGATACGCAATAAATCGTCGTGGACATTTTGAAGTTGCCGTGCATAGCGATGCCGCATGGCGAATCCTTTCTCAACAATATACACACACACATTGAACGAATGAGTATGCTATACTGATAATGGTTATGTGTGCATTATAATGCATTACCATCTGTTAATAATGCTTTATTATACAGTAATTTGACTAAATTACTGTTAAGCCTTGGTTGTATTGCTGTTGTCTATATCGATGAGGTGCTGGTTACTATGCGTGATCGTCGTTTAATTCGTAATTTCAGTATTATCGCTCACATCGATCATGGCAAAACTACGCTCTCTGATCGGTTCCTCGAAGTCACCGGCACGGTATCAGGGCGTGATCGCCGCGATCAATTGCTCGACGGAATGGACCTCGAGCGCGAAAAAGGCATCACCATCAAGGCCAAAGCGGTGCGCATGGAATATACCGCACCCGATGGGTTGACCTACGAAATGAATCTCATCGACTGCCCTGGGCACGTCGACTTTACCTACGAAGTATCGCGAGCCTTGGCCGCCTGCGAAGGCGCCGTCCTCGTCGTCGACGCCTCACAAGGGGTCGAAGCCCAAACCCTCGCCAACGTCTATTTGGCCCTCGAAAACAACCTCGAAATCGTCCCTGTGCTCAACAAAATCGACCTCCCTGGCGCCCATCCTGATTTTGTGGCGACGGAAGTCGAGCGGATTTTGGGTGTTCCCGCTGCTGATGTATTGCGTGCTTCTGCCAAAAACGGCATTGGCATCAAAGAAATCCTCGATGCGGTGATTGAGCGCGTGCCCCCACCCGACGGCGAAACCGACGTCCCCATGCGCGCCTTGATTTTTGACTCCCATTACGATGTCTACAAAGGCGTTATCGCCTATGTGCGCGTTATCGAAGGGATTTTGACCAGCAACACCAAAGTGCGCTTTATGGGGTCGGGTATCGATGCTGATGCCCTCGAAATCGGCTACTTCCACCCTACCATGATTGCCGTTGATTCCCTCGGACCCGGCGAAGTAGGCTATATTGCCACCGGCCTCAAACAAATCGGCGATGTGCAGGTGGGAGATACTGTCACTATGTCGGCTGACCAAGCGACCGAAGCGTTGGCGGGCTACCGCGCCGCCAAACCGGTGGTCTTTGCCGGGTTGTATCCCGTCGAATCCAATGCCTATATCGAGCTTCGCGAAGCCCTCGAGAAATTGTCGCTCAACGATGCTGCCTTGACCTTTGCCCCCGAAAAATCCGCGGCACTCGGCTTTGGCTTCCGCTGTGGCTTTTTGGGGTTGCTCCACATGGAAATCGTGCGCGAGCGCCTCGAACGCGAATACAACCTCACGTTGCTGATTACCGCACCCAGCGTGGAATACAACGTGATGTTGCATACCGGCGAAATGGTGGCGGTGGCCAATCCCTCTGAGATGCCCGACGTTGCCTTGATTGACTGCATCGAAGAGCCGGTGATGATGATTACCGTGATTGTCCCCACCAAATACATTGGTGCAGTCATGGAATTGGTGACCGGCAAGCGTGGCGTTTTTGAAGCGATGGATCACCTCGACCCGCAACGGGTATCGCTCAAATATCGCATTCCCTTGGGCGAAATCGTGATTGACTTCTACGATCAACTCAAGTCGCGCACCCAAGGCTATGCCTCACTCGACTATGTGTTGTCGGGATACCAAGTTTCTGATTTGGTCAAACTTGATGTGCTGGTCAACCACCACCCCGTCGACGCCTTGTCGTTGATTGTGCACAAAGACAATGCCTACCACCAAGGCAAGCAGTTGGTCGAGCGCCTGCGCAAACTCATCCCCCGCCAAATGTTCGAAGTGCCCATCCAAGCAGCGGTGGGTAGCCGGATTATTTCGCGCGAGTCGATTCGGGCTATGCGCAAAGACGTGTTGGCCAAATGTTATGGTGGCGATATTTCCCGCAAGCGCAAATTGCTCGAAAAGCAAAAAGAGGGCAAGAAGCGCATGAAAATGGTCGGTAACGTCGAAATCCCCCAAGAGGCCTTTATGGCAGTGTTGTCACTCGACAGCGACGGCGGCGACGATTAAGCAGATATATACGGCAACATGGTTGCCATACAGAGAGGAGCTGCCCCATGCAGCGTGTCGTACGATGGGTAAGTTTGTTGGTAGTGGGGATGTTCCTCGTGGCCTGTGGTAACCCTATGGACCTCGTCAATCCCCCCGCAGCCCGGGTCAATTCCAAAGTGTTGACCAAAACTGAACTTAATACCCGGATTGACCGCCTCGAAGCAGGGATGAAGAAAAATCCCGATACGACCACCAAACAGCCCACTCGTGCCGAATTGACGTACATGATTACCGAGCAATTTGTGGTGCAAAATGTGTTGATTGATGTGGCTACCCAGAAAAAAATCACGGCGACCACCAGTGAAGTCGATGCGCAAGTCGAAGAGTTCCGCGCCGCTGTCTCCAAAAACTCCAAAGATGATTTCGACATGGTGATTAGCGACCAACTCGGCTTCAAGGACTCCAAAGACGTAGGGTTTCGCGAGTTTTGTACCTACTTTTTGGTGCAAAAACGCTTGGCCGAGACGTTGGTTACCACCGATACGGTGACGGCCGAAATCCGTGCTGAACTCGAAGCCCAAGCCGCCAAAAAAGAACTCCAAGCGCATGGCGCCCATATTTTGGTGGCCGACGAAGCAGTTGCCAAAACTATTATCGAAGACCTCAACAAGGGTGGCGATTTTGCCGCTTTGGCTGCCAAATATTCCACCGACCCCGGGAGCAAAGATAGTGGTGGCGATTTGGGTTGGGTGGGTAAGGGGAAATTTGTTCCCGAATTCGAAAAAGCCTTGTTTGATGACCTCAAGGTGGGGGAATTGACCCAAGTGCCAGTGAAGTCCCAATACGGCTTCCATGTCATCAAATTGTTGGGTCGCGAAGAGCGTGGTCAGTTTGACATGGCTAATATCGATAGCGAAATCGCCAGTCGTCTGGCATCAACCATTAACCAACGTCGCAGCGAAGAAATCGCCAAGCTCATCGACGCCGAACGCAAAAAAGCGACCGACGAGAAGCGCATCGAAGTCGCTCCTACCGAAGTCGCCGTGACGCCGTCAGTCGATACGTCGACCGCTCCTACCGCTACCCCAGCCAAGTAATTTAATTACATCTGACCGCTCGTGTGGCTTACCCCACACGAGCGGCCTTTTTTGTTGCGGCGTGCGGTGGTGAATTACACGCACTGAGGGACTATCGCCTGCGTCAGGGTACGCCGTATAATAAGCACAGATACAGATTGATATTTGCCCTGTGTCATTGACATAACACCAAAGGCAATTACGATGATTACCATTATTGGACTCGGGGCCGCAGATCAGTTACCCCCCATAGCGGCTGAATTGCGGCATTTACCATGGTATGCCCGTACTCAACACCATCCTGCCTTGGCGGGGGTGGTGCTGGCCGGTACATTTGATGCCGTGCTTGATACTCCCGTCGTTGCCCAGCAGATTGTCACGCAGTTGTTGGCATTACCCAGCGATGTGGTGTATCTGGTGCCCGGGCATCCCTTGTTGGCGGATGCCAGCGTACGGCTGTTGTGTGCGCAGGCACCCCTCCAATTCACGCTGGCCGCAAGTTTTTTTCCCAATGAAATATGGAACCGGGCGGTAGGAGTGATGCCGACCACTGCTGGTGTGCAGTATTGTGATGCCCTCGATTTGTTGCCACAGGGAGATGCGCGTGATTCATGGGCCACGTTTCATTCCAAATTCCCCTACGCCCATCCCGTTGCACCACTGCCGGTGCACCCAGGCAGTGCAGCCTGGCTGACCAATGTGCATAGCGTGCACGTGTTGCAACAGGTGGTGCTCCAGCTCCAGCAGGCCTATGTACCGAGCCACCCGGTTGCGGTAGTGCATGGCGACGGGCACGTGCAACACGGTACCTTGATTGATGCGACGGTGCTGGTGCGCGAATTCCCCGTGACGCTTTATCTGGCAGCGGCTGAGCCGCTGGCCAACCAGCGCAGTGCCGACGGTATCGCCTATGTGATTACGCGCTTGCTGGGACCGGGTGGGTGCCCGTGGGACCACGAACAAACGCCCCAATCGTTGCGCCGTACCTTGCTCGAAGAAACCTACGAAGCCATCGATGCCCTCGACCGTGGTGACGATGCCAGCTTGCTCGAAGAACTGGGTGACGTACTGCTCAATATTTTGATGCAAGCCGAAATGGCCCGCCAAGCGGGGCGCTTTAGTATGGGCGATGTCTATACCCAAGTCACGGCCAAATTCATCCGGCGCCATCCCCATGTGTTTGGTGATGTGTCGGCCGCTGATAGTGAAGCAGTGTTGCAAAACTGGTACCGCATCAAACAAAGCGAAGGGGGCAGTGATACCCCCAAAAGTCCCTTGGCAGGGGTGCCATTGGCGTTGCCAGCCTTGACGGCTACCATGGCCTTGCTCAACAAATCAAAACGGCATGGTGTGACCATCACTGACCCCGGCGCGTCACCCCTGACCGCCGATCAACTGGGAGCGCAGTTGTTTGATTTGGCTACTCACGCCATGCTCCACGATATCGATGCCGAAGCGGCCTTGCGCGAAGTCAATGCCCGGTATCGCCGGCGTGTCGATGCGTTGTTTGCCCGCGACCAGCATTTGCAGGGACAGACCCAGGAGTTGTGGCACGATGCCGATCGCGACGCATGAAATAGTCCTCGATATGCAGGTGGAGTTGCGCAAACCACATGCCTGTGGCGGGGCGACGTGGCAGGTAGTGCGGGTGGGGGTCGACATTGGCCTGCGTTGTCTGCAATGCCAGCACCGTGTGACACTACCGCGTGATCAATTTGTGCGCCAAGTGCGCCGCGTGGTGTCAACACCGCCGCCAGGAGAGCCAAAGGAATAGGGTGTGACCAAACCAACGGTATTGTTTATTATTGGCCAAACAGCGGTAGGCAAAAGTGCCTTGGCGCTGAATGTGGCGGCGCACTACGACGGCGAAATCATTTCGGCCGATTCACGCCAAATCTACTGCCAAATGGATATCGGCACGGCCAAACCGACCCGCGCCGAATTGGCGCAGGTGCCCCATCACCTCATCGATGTAGTGGCACCCGATCAGGTGTTTACCTTGGCGCAATACCGTGATGCCGCTCTGGCCCAGATTGCCGCGATCGCCGCCCGTGGGTGCTTGCCGATGGTGGTGGGGGGCACGGGGCAGTACGTGGCGGCGTTGATCGAAGGCTGGAGCATCCCCGAATTACCCCCCAACGAGCCCTTGCGGGCCGAACTCGCCGCCCGGGCGGCCCGTGACGGCGGGGCTGATTTGTATGCCCAGTTGCAGACACTCGACCCCGTGGCTGCTGCCACCATCCACGCCACCAATGTACGGCGGGTGATGCGGGCACTCGAGGTTTGTCTGATTACCGGCCGGCCGTTCTCGCAATTGCGCCAAGTGCAGGAACTGACCTTTGCGCCACGGGTGGTGTGGTTGACCAGTGATACGCCGGCGCTGTACGCCCGCATCGATCAGCGGGTCGACGCCATGATGCAGTCCGGGTTACTAGCCGAGGTTGAATCGTTGCGGACGGCGGGGTACGGCTGGGAATTGCCGGCCATGTCGGGGATTGGCTACCGCGAATTCATGCCGTATTTCGCGGGTGAGTCGCCATTGACTGCGGTGGTGGAACGGATTAAATTCAATACCCATGCTTTTGCGCGCCGCCAAGCGACGTGGTTTCGGCGTTTTGACAGTCATCAGACGGCGAGTAGTGATTTGACAGAAATTGGGCGTATTATACAAGTATCGTGATACCGGTAGTTGTGATTGCATCGGTGTTTTGGTGAAAGGAAATTTGCCATGAAAATCGTTCGCATCAGTATTTGTTGGCTATTGGCATTGATGTTGGCGGTAAGTGTGCGGGCTGATACCTCGCTCGCTGTCGCGCCGATCGTGCAATTCAATCCCAATACAGGCTGTTTTTGGCGTGGCAGTGACGGGGTGGCCCATCGCTTTGAGCTGGTCAAGCATTGGCAAAATCTGCGCTGGGCGGAAGCCGAGTATTTTGCTACCACGCGGGCCTACAAAGGGGTCAAAGGGAATTTAGCCACTATCACCGTGGGCGGCGAGGATTATTGTGTGCGTACCATGATGATTAATCGGGTGCCATGGCTTGATGGTAATGGGGTGTGGCTGGGGGGACACGACCTCAATCCCCAACATCAATTCCGCTGGATGGTCGGTGCTGCCAAAAACAGTGCGGTCAATCGCAATTTGTTTTTGTGGCACACCGGCCAACCCGACAATCCGGTGACGGAACGCTGTCTCGGCTATATGGTACGTGATGGCTGGGTGGGTGGTAATAATTACCCGTGTGATGCAGTGATTAGCGACCCGTACTTCCGCGAAAAAATGCGCCACTACATGGTCGAATATAGCGCCAAAGGGACTGTGTTGAACCCGTAGTGGGGTGATTGTAACAAAAACAAGACCCACGAATCGATTTGTCGTCGACTCGTGGGTCTTGTTGTCTTACCCCTACCCCACGACCTCTGCCACCGGGTGATCTTGGCCCACAAAGTGCACGGCACTTTTGGCGGCCTCGAGGATGGTCAGCAAGCCGCTACCGGGGTGCACGGCTCCACCCACAAAGTAGAGCCCTGGCATCCAGTCGGCCCGGATGTGGGGGCGCAATGGTCCCAGCTGGCCCCAATTGTGGCTCAGATTGAACGCCGCGCCTTTGAAGACGTGGAATTCGTCTTGCCACGTCTCGGCTACATAGCAGGTTTCGCTGACGATATGCGCGGCCACGTCGTCGTACCCGAGGAGCGCCATACGCTCGATGATGTAGTCGCGGTAGCGTTGCTTGTTGGCTTCCCAATCGACGCCGCCATCGGTATTGGGGATGGGGACGAGCACAAACAACGAGCTGTGCCCTGCTGGCGCACTGGCCGGGTTGATGATGGTCGGGTTACACACATAAAACGACGGGTCGCTATCATCAAGCGCCGAATCGTCGATGTAGGGTGCTTCTTTGCTCCGGATATGCTCCGACAAATAGAGTTGGTGATGCGCCAAATCGGGGTATTGTTTGTCGACACCCAGATATAACATGAACGTTGAACACGAAAAGCGCATCGAGTTGAGTTTTTTGTCGGTATAGGGTCCGCGTTGATTGGGTGCCAAAATATGCGTGACAGCATGCCCTAAATCTGCGTTGAGCACGACAATCTCGGCGCTGACCTCTTTGCCGCTTGCCAACCGAATCCCACGCACTTTGTTTTGGGTGGTGAGGACGCCACTCACCTTGCTGTTGTAGTGGATGGTCACACCCAGGTCGCGGGCTGCATTGGCAAACCCTTGTACCAAGGCCGCAAAGCCCCCTTCGGGATACCAAATGCCTTCTTCGAACTCTAACCAGGCCACCAAACTAAAGACACTGGCGCATTTGGTGGGGTGCATCCCCAAATATTTGGCGGGGTAGCTCATGCCATAGACCAGCCGCTCATCTTTGAAGTAATTCCAAAAATGATCGTACAACGTCTCCCACGGGCGGAAGCCCAGCGCCTGCCAGATTTCTTTGGGGTTGAGATAGCCCAAAATCGAGCGCACTGGTGTGCCCAAATAGGGCCCATAGCCCATCACGTTTTTGCGGATGTGCTCGGCATACCAACGGTCAAAGGCCTCGGGCAAATCGTCGCGCCAAGCGGCGAGTTGTGCCCGGAAGTTGTCGAGGTTGGAGTCGAGGTCGAGGATGCTGTTGTCCCAAAACTTTAAGCGGGTATTGGGGCTGACCCGCTTGAGCGTGACATAATCTTCGAACCGCAAGCCACAGTCGCTAAATAATTCTTGATAGACCCGGGGTACTTGCAAAATCGTCGGACCGGTGTCGAAATAATAGCCGTCTTTGTTGAACCCACGGGTACGCCCGCCTGGGCGATCTTCGGATTCGTAGAGGTGGACGTCGTAGCCGGCTTTGGCAAAGCGCATGGCAGAGGTCAGTCCGCCGGGTCCGGCACCGACAATGATGAGTTTTGGTTTGGCCATATCGTCCTCGCTTTTGGTTGATATTTGGCAGCTGTGATGATAAAAAAGGTTACCCACTTGTAGAAACGCAGCCTGCTGCGTCTACTGCTCTACAAGTTCATATTAGGGCACCGCGTAGCGGGCGATGCTGCCGTCACGCTTGCCTACGGCAATCTCCGTCCCATCGGGGTTGACACCGAGGGCGGTAATCCCATCGCCTTGCCCGAGGGTGGCGACGATTTTACCATCAAGGGTATAGCAACTGATATTCCCGAGGTAATCAGCGGCGACCAGCAAATTACTGCCAGGGATGACTTTGACAGCGGCAAAGCCCGCAGATTCGTTGCTGGTGATTTTGGCGATCGCCGTGGCCGCGTTGAGCGGGCGCACTTCAATACCGTTTTTGGCCGTCAACACCACGATTTGTTGGGAATCAGTCATGAAATCAATAGAGCTAATATCTTCATCATTATGGAAGAGTAATGAGCGAGATGCTACATCCCAAATCTCGTACCCTGGTTTGTCGCCGCCCCCAATCACCGCCAACACACTCCCCGTGCGACTGAACTCCGCCACGTGGATGTTTTTGAGGGTGGTTTGTAGGCTAAATGGAGTGCCCATCGTATCACCACGCCATATTTGGATGGTGGTGCTGGTGCCCACCGCGAGGTATTTGCCATCGCGATCTGCAGCCAGCGATAACGGGGTGCCGTCGAGTCCTTGGATGGCTTGAGGGGTACTTGATTCGGGAGTGTACAAACTCACCGTGTCGCTCGCAGTAATCATGGCAAAGCGATTCGTGCCGAGGAAGGCGATGTTTTGAGCGATACCACTCAACCCCGCCAAAAACAAATTGTCGGTTTTGTCGGTTTGTTGTAGGCGCACCATGCCATTGAACCCACTCGCCGCCAACACTTTTCCATCATTGGAATAACGGATACCGGTGGGAATGCCTTGGCCGACGCGAAATGTGCCGATGATTTGTTGGTTGGCCATATCCCAAATCAATAAGCGCCCTTCTTGGTCACTGGTGCTCACTAGGCGGTTGCCGTTGGGCTCCAGTGATATGCCAAAAATGCTTAGTTGGTGTTGATTGTACGTGGCTTTTTTGGTGCCGCTGGCGACATCCCACACACAAATCAATCCATCCAACCCCGCGCTATAGAGGAGCGTGCCATCGGCGTTGAGCTGGAGGCCGCGGATGGTAATCCAGCTGGTATGCCCACTCAATGTGCGGATGGTTTGCCCCGTTTCGGCGTTGAGCTGGGTAACTAATCCATTGGTTGCCCCCACAAACAACGATTTGCCATCGGGAGTCCAAACCAGCCCAGTGGCCCAATGATGGCTTTTTTGTGGGTCATTGGTGTTAATTGGGGTTTGGAAGGCAAAGCCGTCGATGGCTTTGCCGGTCATGGCGTCCCACAAGCGCACGGTGCCATCGCGCGAGGCGGTGGCGAGGCGTTTACCATCGGGTGACCAGGCAATTCCGCCAATTAAGTCGGTATGTCCAGTCAATGTAAATATGGTGCGTTGGCTGGCGGTATCCCAAATTTTTACACTTAAATCAGTGCTGCCACTGGCCAAGCGTTTGCCGTCTGGACTGAAAATAACATTACGAATCCAGCCTTCGTGACCACGCAAGGTATAAGCTTCGATATTGTTGGTGACATCCCAGACATGGATGACGGAATCGTTGTTGGCACCACTGGCGAGGTAGCGCCCGTCGGGCGACCACGCCAAGCTAGTGACACTTCCTAAGTGCCCGCGAAACACGGCCGTTTCACTGAATTGTTCGACTTCGTGGATCGAAATGCTGTCGCCTGCCGCAATGGCGATCGCATGCCCGTTGGGTGCCCACGCCGCCGGCCCAAAGGTAGTACTGGTGATGACATTACTTACTTGCAGATTGGCTGCGTTTTTGTCGTCGATCGCCTTGTTACTACTCGTGATGACCGGGATGCGGGTGGGCGTCGCTGCCACGATGGCCTTGCTACTGCTCGGCACGGGCGTGGGGGTCGTGACAGCGAATTTAAAAGAACTTGCGAGGCTTCCCCCCCATAATGAACGGAAAGGGCTACCAGGCAGCACCAATGCTAGCACAATACACAGCATGACTGCCAAAATCGTCAAGGTAATCGCTGCCGCCACCAAACACCCCATCCGCATGTTGCTTGATGGTGCGCCGGATTGTACGACAGGAACCGTGGTTGCCGTACTCGGTGGGGTGTAATTGCCCGCCAAGACGCTACTGGCTGGTTTATTTTCGACAACGGGTACAGGTGCTACGGTGAGGATATTGCCATCGACACCGGGACCGGGCTCACGAGTGCCGAGCGTTTGAATGGTGTCGAGCGAAATCTGCATTTCGGCGGCACTTTGGTAGCGATTTGATACGCGGGTCTGCAACGCCCGCAACAATACCTGTTCAAACATTTCGTTTAAGGCTGGATTGTGTGTGCGGGGGGCAATGAGTTTGGCGCCACTGGCTTGGACTTCGGGGGTGAGTGGGGCGATCCCGGTGCTGGCAAAATATGCCAAGGCAGCGATTGCATACATGTCACTCGCCGCGTTACTGCCGCTGGTGGGTACTTCGGGGGCGCGGTAGGGGGTGGCGGTTGGGTTGGCCCCGCGCATCATGGCAAATGGCGTCAGCATCCATTGCCCGTCATCGCGCACGATGATGTCGCTGGGGGCGGGGGTGCCGAGATAAATCGCTGGGCTCTGGCTATGGAGTTGGCGTACCACGGCGAGAATGCGGGTCATTTGGCTGGTGACTTCAGCTTGGGTCAAGGCCCCGTTGCGCATCCGCACCGTCTGGCCCAAATCGTGCCCTTGCGGGGCACTACTCACCGCGATAAACCCGGTGTCGGTAATGGCGTGGCTGATGAGTGGCAGCAACGCGGGGTCGCTGATGGTGGCGACCCGTGCGCTGTGTTGGCTGAGTTGTTGTTGGAGCGTGGCATCGCTGGTTGTCCATTCGGCCACATAGACCAAGGCCCCGCTTTGGTCGTCACGACAACAAAACACTGCCGCGCCGGCTTGTTCATCGATTGCATATATCACCCGGTATCGACCTTGGATGATGCGCTCAGGTAGCGACATGGTTGACCTCATTGCATTGGGTGGAACGATGTCCCACTAAAGAATCCCGTTAGCCTGGGCCTGGTCAATGCGTTCGACGACTCGTCGTGCACTGCGAATAGAACCTTCTATCGATGCCATAAATTCTTGCTGGGTGTAGTCACCCGTCAAAAAGAAGTTAGTAATGGGGGTGGCTTGGTCGGGGCGATATTGCTCGACCCCGGGGCGCGCCGAATAGACCGAGTTGGGGATGCGCACCACGTGTGATTTGAGCAATTTGGCCGTGCGTGCTAGTGGGTGTAATTCGCCAAACTCGGCGAGGACGGTGTCAATTACCTCGGCATCGCTACGGCGCATCAATTCTTCGGCTGGAGCCACCACCAATTCGATAATCGAACCGCGGCCTTGATGGTAGTCGGGCGATACGCGAGTTAAATCGGCGTACACACTAATGTGCGTCCCCGAACTAAAAATCAAGTTGTTGACGTCAGTGACGAATTGGTCGAAATGGAGTTGCACCGTAATCACCGGTTGCCCCTTGAGGTACTTGAGGTTGTCGAGTACTTCATGCTTGCGCATCGACGCCGGCAATACTTTGCGCAGACTATGCACGGGCATGGCCGACACCACCAGGTCGGCAGTGATTTCTTCGCCACTTTCGAGGCGTACGCCGGTGACTTTGTTGGCGGCTTCATCATGCAAAAAATCACTGACTTTGCTGTTGAAGCGGATTTCTACCCCTTTGCTTTGCAGTCGAGCCATCAAGGGATCCCACAAGCGTTCTTGGGGTGACCCTTTGACCAATCCCATCTTGGGGGCATTGGTTTCTTTGGCGAAATGGAGCAACGCAGTCAACACTAATTTGGCTGATACAGTGTCGCATTTTTGGAAATTGAGCGCCAAGGCCATGGCATCCATCACTTTGTCGATGGTACTTTGTCCCATACCATTGGCCAAATGCCACTCTTTGTAGGTGATATTGGCTTGTTGGTCGAGGTAGGCTTGTGAGCCGAAAATTGGCTTGATCAGCCCCCGCCCCATACGTAGTTTTTCGCCCCAGGTCATCAATCCACTTTTGGCGACACCCATCAGACCATTGAGGGGGGCGGGTAAGCCTTTGACGAATTCAATCGAGGCGTATTTACCCCCTTGTAGGGCAAAAATCATCTCGGCTGGCTTCCAATCAAAACTATCTGCCAAATCGACTTCTGCGAGGAAGTCGAGTAAGTTGTGATAGGCACCAAAAAAGACATGCAAGCCACTTTCGACCCAGTCGCCGTCAGGATCGCGCCACGCTGAGACTTTGCCACCGGGGACGTCGCGTTTTTCAAGTAAGGTGACTTGGTAGCCACGGTCATTAAGCCATTTTGCGGTGGCGAATCCAGCCGGTCCCGCTCCTGCAATGATGACATGCATAGTTTTTTTCCTTCTTTGTTTCAGTGAATCGAATTCTGGTTGCTTATTGTTTGCGAATCAACACTTTGTCAATACGGAGACCATCCATGTCTATGACCTCGAGGCGCCAGCCGTGGGCCTCAACGACGGTGCCAGCTTGGGGGATGTACCCGAGCAATGTCAATACATATCCCGCCAACGTATCAAAACGGGCGCTATCAGCGTCTTGGACTATCAAATCGGTGCGTTGGACGACTTCGTCGATGCTGGTAATTCCATCAACCAAAAACGACCCATCGTCACGTTTGACAATATGTTGCGATGCTACATCGTCGTATTCGTCGGCAATATCGCCGACGATTTCTTCGAGCACATCTTCGAGGGTGATGATGCCCTCGACGGTCCCTAATTCACCTACCACCACCGCCAAATGTTGTTGGTTTTTTTTGAACAACGCCAGCAAGGTGGCGGCGCGGCTTTGTTCTGGCACAAACAACGGCGGCCGCATCGCAGTGCGTACGGCGACGTTGAGTTCGCCACTGCGGACCAAGCGCAAAATATCGCGGGCGTGCACGACACCAACCACATGATCGAGGTCTTTTTCGTAGACCGGTGCCCGTGAAAACCCACTGTTGAGCAAATCATCAACCACATCGTTGAGCAAGGCGTTGGCATCAAGCCCATAGACGTCGGTACGGGGTGTCATGACTTGGCGTACCGTCAAATCACCGAGGCTAAAGACACTTTCAATGATTTCACGTTCGTGGTGCTCTACAGCGCCACTTTGGGTGCCTTCGCGCACCAATTGGCGGATGTCGTCTTCGGTGACGGCACTGTTGTTGGCGGTGTGTTGGCCAAAGAGTCTGAGCAGGATTTCGGTTGAGCCGGTCAAAATCGCTACTAATGGGCGCGTGACAGTTGAAATAATCGTCATCGGCACTGCCATGCGAATGGCTATCCATTCGGCATGTTGTAATGCCATCCGTTTGGGGACAAGTTCGCCAATTACGAGTGACAAATACGACAATCCGAGCACCACAATCCCCAAAGAGACTGCATCTGCGTGATTCCCTACATACGGAATTGTCGCCACAAATGGGGCAATCAGTGCCGCAATACTTGCTCCCCCAAAAACGCCGGTCAACGTGCTAATCACCGTAATGCCGACTTGCACGGTCGATAACAAGCGATTGGGGTCATCTTGGAGTGACAGGGCTGCCACAGCGCGGCTATCACCGTCGTCGGCTTTTTGTTGGAGCCGCCCGCGGCGTGCCGATACCATGGCAAGTTCTGTCCCCGAAAAAATCCCGTTGGCAATGACTAGCATCAAAATGAGAAAAAGCTCGCCACCCATTACACATACTCACATAAAAAAATCTATTAATACTATATCAGTTTCTCATGAGAATAGGATAAATGCCTGCACGATTTTAAAGATAAATCGTGTGTTGACGTATCTTTTTGGGTGCACCAAACGGTATATCGCCAAGGAGGTAGCGAATGTGGGAACGATTGTGGCAACTGCTTTTCCCCGACCAATGTCATGGCTGTGGCCGGTTTGGGACGCTTCTGTGTCGCGCATGTGTGGGGCAATTGGTGCCGTATGTAGACGACATCCCAGTGTGTGGCGCAACCAATTTCACCATCGCATTTGTGTATGCCGGGGTTCTACGTTCGGCGATTTTGGCCGTCAAATATGCCCGCCAACGGCGACTCGGCAGCGCGCTTGGGCTGCTATTGGCGGCACAACCGTGGGTGAGTGGTGATGCGGTGATTGTGCCTATTCCTGGTTCGAGCCAGCGCATTACCCAGCGTGGCTATGATCAAGCGGTGGTGTTGGCGCAGGCGGTGGCGACTGCCCGGCACCTCCCGTTGTCACAACAACTCGTGCGTATCCGCCAAACCACTGCCCAAGCCCAACTCAACCGCAATCAACGATATCAGAATGTGGCCGGCGCATTTATGTGGCAAGGGGGAAATCCTCCTGCCCGGATAATTCTCATCGACGATATTTGCACCACCGGTGCGACTATTGCTGCGGCGATTGCTGCCATCCACGAGGCTGGACCATGTGCGGTGCATGTGGTGGTGTTGGCACGGGGGGTGAAATGATGATTGGTACAAAAAGGCGTCCATGGTGGGGATTCCCCGCCATGGACGCCTTTTTGAGTGGATATTATTCTTCGATTTCTTCGTCGGCGTCGTTATTGGTTTCGAGCGTATCGAGGCGATCGTGGTCTTCGTCATCACTACTAAATGCATCGGGTTCGCTATCGTCATGGTCATCTTCGACTGATTCAACATCATCGATATCGTCTTCGATTTCATCGAAGCCGACGCGGCGATCGTTTTCGTCGATGAGTTTGCCGGGGAACGATACTTCGTGACGATTGTCGGGGTTGCGATGTGATTCGCGGATGACAATCTGAATCTGGTCACGTTTTTCGTTGAGACTCAACACTGCAGCGGTGTATTCGTTGCCGAGTTTCATGAAGCGAATCAAGCGGGCCGCCAAGCGTGGCTCGAGGCGACCAAGATTAACACCGTTGCAATCGTACACGTCGAGTGCGATGGCATCATCGAGAAACGAGGCCTCCGCGGATTCGTTTTCGATATCAGATTGCACGGGTTTTTTTTGGCCATCATAGTGTAGCGGTTGCGTATTAGCCCGCAAGGTGAGTTTTTCACCGGGTACGAGGCTAATTTCGGCATCAGTATCGATGTGCAAGCTGGTCAGGGTCGATTTGCCGGTTTCGATGGCAAACATGCGCATATCGACAAATTCACGGGTTTTGGCGGGGGCAGAACGCGTGCGCGAAATCAAGCCTACCATGCGGCGTGCAATCGGGTTGTGTTCGCTGATTTCGAGTACTCGTTGATAGGTTTGTTCGGCATTATCGAGTTCGCCGTTTTCGAAGTAGGCTTTGGCGAGCCGATTGAGTGTTTCGATGTCGTTGGGGTCGCTCGATAACAATTGTCGGCTACTATCGATGGCAGCTTCCCAATTGCCATTGCGGGCATACGTAATCGCTTCGTTTTGCATATACCGGCGTTGCCGTAATGCTTCGTCTTTCTTGTTCACCGTTGACTCCTTCTCGCCACGCCTCAACTCGCGCGTACGCATCCAAGTAGTGGATGATTGATACAATATGTCACAATCGCAACAGCGATGCTATTGGAGATTCCATCGATTTGGGGGTGATTGATTACATAGGTCGCAACGGCTACTGCAATCAAGTTGTTGACACAATGCGCCACCCACCCTGCCCATATGGATCCACTCGCATGGCGCAACCATGCCAACACGATTCCCATCACAAACGTTTGGCCTACGAGGACGATCGCCCCTTGTGATGCTGATAAACTATGCCCAATCGCAAAAATAAGCGCACTGCCAATGATTGCTCCATAGCGTCCACCGAGTTGCAAGAGCCGCTCCCAAAAATAACCACGGAAGAGGAATTCTTCGCCGAGTGGTGCAATCACCGCCGCCGCCATCAAAAAAACCAGCTGCCCGACATAATCACCGGCGATTAATGGATATCCGGCAGTTTGGTTTTGATGGAGCCCCAACAACACAAAAAACACCCCAACCACAATATTACTTGCGAGCACCAGTGGCACGCCAATAATGCTATAGATGACAACCCGTGGCCAATCGGTAATGGTTACCCCTAAGCGCTCACGTTGATTGTCGGCCATGCGCCACCATGACCATGCCACAAATGCACTGTTTTGTAGCAAAACAACCGCAAATACACCAGTAGTTCCTAGTGCCCGTAAACTGATGTGGCTGGGCCAAATCCCGTTTGTCCACCACAGCGCCGCCCCTGCCACCCCAAAACTCACGAATGCCAATATACCGACGATCGTGGCAATATCGCCGCCGAGGCGGATGTAGGGGTTATGCCGGTACAACTTCACCACAAACCGTCCCTTGTAACGACCATGGACTCGTTGCGGTGATATGCACGAGGGCGAGCTTGCCGCGCCAATCGTCAGGACTCGCAAAAAAGACCAACACGTTGCCGACAGTGCGGCCACGCCATTTGCCTTTGCTTTCGCCTTCGACCAATACTTCGACGATTTGATCATGCAGGCGGGCACTGCGCTCGGTGGCGACGATTTCTTGTTGCCGTTCGAGCTCGATGCGGCGGAATTGCTTCAAGCCGTCGGGAATCGCCATGGCGGGGTCTTCTTCCATGGTGCCGGCCCGGGTGCCTGGTCGTGCCGAATAGGCGGCAATATGCACTTTGTCGAAACGAATTTCGGCGAGTAAGTCTTTGGTGCCTTGGAATTCCTCTTCGGTTTCGCCGGGGTGTCCCACAATAATGTCAGTGGACAATGAAATATCTGGCATCGTTGTGCGAATTTTGGCGATGAGTTCGCGGTAGCGTTGTACCGTGTAGCCACGGCGCATGCGCTTGAGCATAGTGTCGTGCCCCGATTGGATGGGCAAATTGATTTCACGCGGGCATTTGGGTAATGCGGCCATCGTGGTAATCAAGTCGTCGGTCATCCAGGCCGGATGTGACGTCAAAAACCGTAGGCGCACGAGCCCAGGAATATCATGGACTGCCCGTAACAAATCGGCTAACACAGGCCGTCCCGGTAAATCGTGGCCCCACGAATCGACGATTTGCCCCAGTAAGGTGATTTCTTTGGCACCCCGGGCAATAATCCGCGTCACCTCGTCGACAATCTCGGCTAAGGTGCGACTGCGTTCTTTGCCACGGCGCAACGGAATCACACAAAAGGCACACGACATGTTGCACCCGTATTGGATTGGGACATGTACCGATACCGGTGGATTGGTCCAATCTGCCACGGGGAGGGCTGGTTCGTCAATTCCATAAATGGGGTTGGGCGCCAAGGCGACGACTTCGTCGACTGCTGATGGCGACACAAAATGATCGACGATAGGTAAGCGCGCTTTGAAGATTGATTCGTTGTTGGGGCCAACCATGCATCCCCACAACACCACCTTCATGTCGGGATTCTCTTTTTTGAAGCGCTGTAAATCACCGAGCTTCCCCAAAATACGCTCTTCGGCAGAGGCCCGCACGCTACATGAATTGAGAACCACAAAGCTGGCATTGCCCGGTTCACTTGCGGGTACATAGCCAACACTTTGTAAGGCACTTTCGAGACGTTCGGAGTCAGAAATATTCATCTGGCAACCAACCGTCCAGACGTAATAACGCCGCTCGCGTGGCGTGTCGTCACGCGAGGTATCGGCGACGTCTGAAAGGATGAGAGGGATGTCGTGCATCAATGGCTCGTCCTTGTGTATTATCACTAACGTCGCATTATAGCATAGCCGGGGGCTGTCGTGCTACCAAACGACAATTGGCAAATCATTGGTTACGCTCAAATCAGCGGCTTGGCGGAGCGATGCCAAACAGCGCATCACTGGGTGATTGGCCGGTACTTGCATCTGCACCAATAACGTGTTCAATCGGTATAGTTCATGTTGTAATCGTGGTGATGAACCAAACGATACAAAATCATCGCCTTCATCTTCGTCTTCGTCGAATTCAAAACCTTCTTCGGCTTCAACGGGAATGATGATGGGGTCGGCAAATTCGATGGGCAAATAAAAGAACGGATCACCATCGGGTCTGATGAAATGAGGAAATTGCGTATCCAAATCACCTTCGATGATTTGCTTGAGAATCGGATCGAGATCTTCTTCTTCGGTGAATTTTTTGTTCAGCAAAGGGGTGATATCCTTGCCTTGTTCGATGTAGGCGGCTGCTTGGCTGAGACGATAGAGGTCACCATAGCGCCGAATGCCACCTTCCCAAATCGATACTCCAGGATTGGTCATCAAATCGATGATGACGCCTTCTTGGCGCAACGAATCTTGGAGTTGTTGTACCCACTCGCGCTCTTCTTCGTATGATTCACGATCTTCGGCAGGCGAATAGTTGAATAAAGAACCAACAACAAGCGATATTTCGTTATCTTGATCGTCGGCATGGTTTTGTTTGTGATTGGCGTTGCTCACGCGAGTACTCCTCAAATTACTTTATAACACTGTAAGTGTACACAATCACACGCTATCTCGCAACCACACACCACGAGTGTCAGGTGGTTTACCGCAAAATCGCAGAAAATACTTTGTATATATGACATAATACACGCTACTCTTGAAAATAATGGATAATAAACGAGTAAATGTCTGTATGATCCGGACTCGAATGTGTGTAATATGTTTGTGTACCCATGGCGAATGGATGGGAACTTTCGCTTTATGGATCTCGTCTTGACCGCAACATGTACGTAGTTTAATTCAGAAAATCAGCCATACGGCTGAGTTGTGTGCGTGCATATTGTTGTCAAAAACCGTGGCGATTTTTGGTAGCTCGCGTATGGCATGGGTGTGATTGTATGAATGTCAATAGTAGTCTCAAGAGGGAGTATTATGCGAAGTTATCGTTGGTGGTTGTTGGGTGTGGTGGCATGTGTGGCGATCCTGATTGGTGTCGTACGATTAATGCCTGATGTCGGTTGTCGCGTGGCACATTCGTTGTGTGCTGATACTGCAGTGCTGCACAAACTCAAAGGGGGCGTTCCGGTTGCTAAGCCCCAAATTGTTGGCGGTACTGTGGCTATCGAGCATGAATTCCCTTGGCAAGTATGGTTGCACCCCACCAACTATGTTGACGTCTATTGTGGTGCATCACTGATCAATAGTAGTTGGGTGCTTACCGCTGCCCATTGTGTTGCCGGCGAGACGGCCGCGACGCTAGTGGTGGAATTGGGCGTCCATGATATTAATGGTGCTAATCCCTATCGCCAAACTATTACGTTGAGCCAAATTATTGTGCACCCACAATATAATAGTAATACTGAAGACTATGACATGGCCTTGCTTCACCTAAGCAAACCTGCCACCATTAATTTAGCAGTGGCACCGGTGACGCTGGCTGCCAATACCGACACGGCCCTCTATGCTGCTGGTGTTAATGCGATTGTTAGCGGCTGGGGTACGACGAGCTCCAATGGCGCAGTATCGTATGTCCTCCGCAAAGTCACCGTGCCGATTGTTGCCAATGCTACCTGTAATACCAATTATGCTGGTGGGATTACTGATCGAATGTTGTGCGCCGGTAAACCACAAGGAGGTGTTGATTCGTGCCAAGGTGATAGCGGCGGTCCATTGATTGCCAATGGTGCTGGTGGTGTGAAATTAATCGGTGTCGTGAGTTGGGGCGAAGGGTGTGCCGCTGCCGGCAAACCGGGTGTCTATGCCAATATCATAAACATGCGGAACTGGATTGCCGGATATGTGCCGCTGACCAACCAAGCGACGGTAGTGGTCCCATCTGCTACTGCAGTCAAAACAGTTACTGCAGTCAAAACAGCTACCGCAGTCAAAACAGCTACCGCTGGCGCTAAGACTGCTACTGCAGTAATGACTGCGAGCACCGTCGCCAAGACTGCTACTGTGGCTGCAAAAACGGCTACTGCGGTAATGACCGCCACTGCGGCCAAAACAGCAACGATCGCAGTGACTGCCACTGCCGCAGGTACCGGATATACCACGCGCGTTGGCAATGGTAGTTTTGAAGCGGGGCATACGGCGTGGACTGAAGCGTCGACAAATTATCCCAATTTGATTGTCAATGATACCCGTGTCAAAGCACGTTCTGGTGCGTATTATGCCTGGTTGGGTGGTGCGAATAACGAAACATCACGACTCAGCCAATCAGTTAGCGTCCAAGCAGACGCCCCGTATTTGCGCGTGTACTACATGATGGCTTCGAGTGAAGCATGTGGGAATCGCTATGATACCGCCCAAATCTCGATTAACGGTGTGACTGTGCCGAATGGTGATATGGAATTGTGTGCCAGTAAGGCAGTAAACACCTGGCAAGCCTTTACTATCGATTTGACTGGTTCTATCGGCAAAACTGTCACGTTGGCGATTACGGCAACCACCGATGATTCAGCGGTGAGCCATCTCTGGATCGATGACGTCGGCTTTGTGCGTACTTCAACCGAAGTCATTGGGTATTATGGGGCTGCGGTTGCCACGGCTCAAAAAAATATCGCACAAATTACGCAACGGTAACGTCCATTCCGCTAATACGCATGTGTCTCCTGCAAATGGAGATACATGCGTTTTTTTGATTGTGATGAATCGTTTTTTTGTAAAAAATATTCACCGCGGTGGATGAATTGGTGTTGTATCGACATAATGTGGTATTGCGGATGAAATTTTGCAGAGAAAAAAGTGTACCTATGGATGAAAATTGGAAAAACATGCAGATTGGGAACTAATTGTATCGCGATACCGTCGTTTTGGTATTGAGTTAGGTATGTGTGTGACGAAAGGGTAAACAAATGAAAAACATACGTTGGATATGGATGTGTGTGATTGCCATGTCGATGCTTGTGGGTGGGCAGATTGTCAATGGTCAATTCGCTGCTCCCCGAATTGTGGGTGGTGGTGTCGCTATTGAACATGAATTCCCATGGCAGATTTGGTTGCATCCCACCAATTATCCAGATGTATATTGTGGTGCCTCACTCATCAATAGTAGCTGGGCGTTGACGGCAGCCCATTGTGTGGCTGGTGAAACCGCCGCCACCTTGGTGGTTGAATTAGGGATGCACAATATTCAAGGTAGCAATCCCCTCCGTCAAACCAAAACCTTGAGTCAAATTATCGTGAACCCCCAATACAACAGCACCACCGAAGATTATGATATGGCGTTGTTGCACTTCACTACCCCCGCAACGATTAATAGCGCTGTTGCACCGATTACGTTGGCGGCGAGCACCGATAACGCATTGTATGCTGCCGGCGTGAATGCGATTGTGAGTGGCTGGGGCACGACGAGTTCAAGTGGAAATGTGTCGTATATATTGCGCAAAGTCACGGTGCCGATTGTGTCAAATGCAACCTGCAATACCAATTATAGTGGTGGTATTACCGCCCGCATGGTGTGTGCCGGCTTGCCCCAAGGTGGCGTTGATTCATGCCAAGGTGATAGCGGCGGCCCGTTGTTTGTCAATGATGCCGGTACTCCCAAATTGATTGGTGTCGTAAGCTGGGGTGAAGGATGTGCGGCAGCGGGCAAACCTGGTGTCTACTCAAATGTGCAAAACATGCGGAGCTGGATTGCCGCAAATGTACCGCTGGGCACCCAACCGACCGCCGTGCCGACCCAGCCGATTTCACCATCGCAAACTGCTGTTCCCACCAGCACCCCACCAGCCACCCGCACGGTTGTTGCAACCCAAACTGCCCAGCCGACGGCGGTTGATACCCAAACCGCTCAACCTACCGCTCCGATTGGATCGGCAACGCAAACTGCGGTGGTGACGGCTACGAACACGCGGATCCCCACCAATACCCGGATCCCTACCAACACGCGGGTCCCCACCAACACGCGCATTCCTTCCGCTACTCGTCCAGCGACCAAAACGGCCACGCCCCGCCCAGATTACTTTACGCGGGTGACGAATGGTGATTTTGAAGCAGGGAGCACTGCTTGGACTGAATCATCAACGAATTATGCCAATGTAATCGTCAATGACGCCCGTATCAAAGCGCGCTCAGGGAAGTTTTATGCATGGTTGGGTGGACACGATAGTGAAACCTCGCTCTTGAGTCAGTCAATTACGGTGCAAAGCGATGCCCCCTACTTGCGCTTGTACTATATGACCGCATCAGGTGAAAAATGTGGCAATCGCTATGACACTGCCCAAATTGCAATTGATGGTGTGGCAGTCGCAAACGGTAATCTCGAGCTCTGCACGCGGAATTCGGTGACGACCTGGAAGCCGATGACTGTCGATCTGACATCCAAAATTGGCCAGACGGTGACATTCTCAGTCACCACGACCACCGATGATTCGGTTGTGAGTAGTTTGTGGCTCGATGATATTGGGTTTGTCCGGGTGCCCACCGAAGTCCTTGGCTACTATGGCAAATCGTTTGGTACCACACAAAATCTGACGGCCAAAGTAACCAAACGCTAAATGATTTTCGAGTTCTAGATTATGTCCCTCATCAATGTGGTCACAACGTGCCACATCGATGAGGGACAGCGATGTGTAGCCCAGTTTTGCCCCTCGTATGACTGTGGCAGTGTGGATAGGGATGTGCGGAATACAAAACCATGATGGGGTGCGATGATTGCGCCATTGAATGAAATGGCGTTTAAAAAGAAGGCATATCATGGCGAATCCAGTGATTGATATAATCGGTCTCTCAAAGACTTTTGGACGTAATTACGCCTTGAATAGCATTAATATGTACATTGCTGCCGGTGCTGTGCACGGTTTTTTGGGGCAAAATAGTACCCAAAAAAACAACGATGTTCCGCATATTGTTGGGCATGCTCTATGCTGACGCCGGACCGGTACCATTGCTGGGTGGTGATTTGTGGCGGGACGCGGTTGCGTACGAGATGATGTCGCCTTGTGGCCATGAGCAATGGTGGCATGTTGTGTAATTGGGGGATGGGATGACCGTTAATGGTACAATGCCTTAACGCATTTTCTCCACTAGCCAACGTGGCCCCTTGCACTTACGTTACTGGTATGCCAGTAGCTATGGCGCATCAGACCGTGAGACTGCCGTTATCCAAATGATGCCGTAGAAGCGCTTGGGTGGCGTTAGCAATCAATTAATAGATAAAGGAACACCATCATGCCTCACGATGAATCACACGGAATGTCGACCCGGAGTGTTCATGCCGGGTGGGAACCCGATCCAGCGACGGGTGCTGTTAAACGCCCGTTGGTGATGGCCAATAGTTATGTATTGCCACCCAATGGTAATTTCGATGATGTTTTATATGGCTATGCCCGTGACCTCAACCCCAACGCCCGTTGGCTCGAAGAGCGCTTGCTTGCACTCGAGGGCGGCGAGGATTGTGTGGTGACCGCGAGTGGCGTTAGTGCCATCAATGGGACGTTTTTGGCGCTCTTGAGTGCTGGTGATCACTTGATTTGCTCCGATATCTCATATATTTCGGTGCGCACTATGTTGCTCGAGCACTTCCCCAGCCGCTTTGGCATCCAGACCACCTTGCTCGACACGTCAGACCCCGAAGTGGTGCAGGCGGCCATTCAACCCAACACCAAACTCATCCACATCGAGACCCCCGGCAACCCCACCACGCGTATCAGCGATATTGCGGCAATTGCGGCAATTGCACATGCCCATGGCGCATTGTTGTCGGTAGACAGCACGTGGTCGGGCTTGACCACCCAAAGCCCGCTGGCGTTGGGGGCTGATTTGGTCGAACACAGTATTTCGAAATATATCAACGGCCATGGTGACGCATTGGGTGGGGCGGTATTTGGCAAAAAAAGCCTACTAGACGTGATTCGTAAATTTGTGGTCAAAGACATGGGGGCCTGTATTAGTCCGTTCAATGCCTGGCAAATCATGCGGGGTGTGGCGACATTGCCCATCCGGATGGAACGCCATAATGCCAATGCCATGCAGGTTGCCCAATTCCTCGAGACCGCACCAGGAGTGGCGTGGGTACGTTACCCAGGTCTCAAAAGCCACCCCAATCACGCGGTGGCTGCCCAACAAATGCACGGTTTTTCGGGGATGCTCAATTTTGACTTGGTGGATACCAGCAAACGGGCTGATTTTATTTCCAAGTTGAAAGTATTTGTGCATGCTGTGAGCCTCGGGCATGATGAAAGCTTGATTTTTGTCTACAACGATTACAACGGGCATGATTTCTTTCGGGTTAGCATCGGCATCGAAGATGCCAGTGATTTGATTGCTGATATCACCCAGGCATTGGCACTAATTTAGTTCCATGGATTATGAGAGGTGGGCGTGATGGCATCATGGCAAGGTATTGCATTGATTTCGACTGGTTGGGGCCCACGCTGTTTATCGCATGCTGGCGCAGCATTGTTAGCTGAAGTCTATCGTGTCGAAACATTTGGCCTTGATGGTGAAACGCGTGCATTGGTGAATCAACTGCACAGCCTGAGTCATCATGCCCCCGATCATGCAGTGTGGCAAAACGATGAATTATTAGCAGCCGCAGCCCGGGCCTTGCGGTTGGCGCAAAGTGATGAACGCGCTGCGCTGGTGACTCCTTCGGGGGAAATTACCACGGTGTTATGGCCAATTGTCCAGGCTGCCGCCAAACAACTCGGGTTGACAGTGCGATTTGGTCATGGCATGGGATTGGCCGAATCAATGGCCAACTGCCTTCAATTACCATTACCACCCACGGTAGAAGTGCGTCCACAGTTGAGTGATTTTGTAGGAAAAAACCAATTGCCTACCTTGGCAATTGCGACAGAAATGGGTGACCTAACCGACATTACTTCGCTATATGCCGGTACTGCACGGTTTTTTATGGTAGATTTACATGCTCATCAGCATAAAGTTGTGCATGTCGATATTACGCAGCCAATACCATCCACTACCAATGCGTTTGTAGTGGCAACCCAAGGTGAAATTGCATTGCATCATGACCATGAAGAAGAGCTCGAGCTCGAAGAAACGATTGAATCAGCAGTATTGTGGGTTGAATTGCTCAATGGATTAACGGAGTCTGTGCGTGGATAATCAAATGACCGTTGATTCGTTACTTGCCCAAATTCCGCACGCACCAGCGCGTTCTGCAATTTTGAAACGCAAAGCGCAGTGGTGGGTCTTTTTGGTTGCTGCGGGAATTAGTTTTGTCACTGGTTTGATGGGGTTCATCGAAGCATTTCAACAACCTGATAAACAACTTGTTGCCGGGGTATTATTGGCAATCGTGATTGCGCTTTTGGCAATTCGCATAATTCGTACCAAGCGTCGCCGTACGCGTCATATTGCGCATGTGATTCCACACATGCCAATCATCATTGCCCCCACCGTAGCACGGCAATTAATGCCGCAATCACGCTTGTCAGACCGTCAAAAACTCATCGGTCGGAGCATCCGTATCATCGACAATATTGCATGGGTGCTGTTGGCAGTGGTATTGACAATCGGTGCAGGGGCGATTTTTGTGTTATCGGCGTTTGGCCTCTACGAAGCGATTCGTACTGAGGTGAGTATTTTTGATGTGGTGCTTTTTATCGGTCTTGTACGTCCATTGAGTGCAGTGCGAAGTGGCATAAAAAACTGGTTGTTGAAAAGCGCAGGCGCACGGCGCCGTATAAACACCTTGAGTGAATCGTTGCATTATGTGATTGAAGCAGTGAATCATTTTATCGAAAAACTTAGCGAATCGACTACTGAGGTATTGCGTGCGAGTACCACCGCCGTGAGTCGCGTTGGTGGCAGTGTGGCCACAACTGCGTCGACGGTAGCGTTGAGTGTGACCGTGTCAGGAATGGGGTTGGCGTCGGCTCATGTGGCACCGAGCGCCGTTATTGCCACTGGTCACGTAATTCCCTTACCGCCGGTGATTGCCAATATGGCTGGCCCTGCTGGCCACGAGGTGGCAATGCGCGGGGCAGTGTTTTATGGTTGTATGGGCAATATCCTTGATAGTAGCCAACATACGGCTGATGAAAATTGTCAAAAAGCGGTGCAACAATCCAACGATAGTTGTGCCGGTTGGCAAGGTGGTCCATTGCCCCCAGAATGTGCCCAAGCGATTAATCACGTATTACCCCAAGCAGTAGAAAATATTCAATCGACTCTACCGCCACCACCAGTTGATGGTGCAAACAGTGGTAATCCCCCTCCCGGTGATGCGAATCGGCAATTGCCTAATAACCAACCACCGCCATTGAATGGCACTCCTCAACCACAAGATCCAAATCAACCAGGCAACCCCCAACCCAATGGTGCACAAGCACC
>CANFUF010000023.1 GCA_947450095.1 Roseiflexaceae bacterium | reverse complement strand
CGCAAATATATCGCTGTGATATTTAAATTACTTCCGCCGAAACTGCACAACGAATTAAAATCGCAGATTGAGCGAATAATTTCCCCATTTGGGCTTATCAATGCACCGCCGAACAATCAACGAGCCGCCTAGATTGGCGTAGGTATTGAACAGCAGTGAATAGTATTTATACTATTCACTGCTGTTTGGTATAGTGATTAGCGATGGATAATTTTTTTGACAGCTTCGATTAAGCGATCGCCATCGTTGGGCGTATTGTAGGCTTGAATTGCGACGCGCAAGAAGGTGTGGCCGTTCCACTGTACGACGGGGATTTCGATTTGGAATTCGTCCCATAAGCGGTGGTATTGGTATTGTTCACCAGTCGGCACGGGGCAGAGTGCCATTTGATTCCACCACATGGTCGATTCGTCAGATACTGGGGTAAGACCCGTAATACCGGCAAATTCTTGGCGAATTTGTGAACCCAATGCATGACAAGCGGCGCGCACTGCGGGCCAATTGTGGGTGTGTTGGAATTCAATGGCGGTAGGTACTGCCAGCCAGGGTGCGGGGTCGTTGGTACCGACGTTTTCGTACATGTTGGTGAAACGGCTACCGGTTTGGGTGTGGCGGCTGAGGTTCCAGCTACAGACGAAGGGCTCGAGCAAATCTTGTTTATCGCGGCGGGCATACAAAAAGCCGGCACCTTTGGGGGCACACAACCATTTGTGGCAGTTGGCGGCATAGAAGTCGGGGTCGAGGGCGGTCAAATCGAGGTCGATATGTCCGGGGACGTGAGCACCGTCGATGATGCTCAAAATCCCGGCAGCCCGGGCCCGTTTAATGATTTCGGCAATCGGGAAGATGAGGGCAGTGGCCGAGGTGATGTGACTAATCGAGATGGCCTTGGTGTTGGGCGTGACACCAGCCCAGAAGTGTTCGATGAAGGCTTCGGGGGTTGTCATGGGGATGGGTACTTCGCGGTAGACGATTTTGCCACCGTAGCGTTTGAGGTGGTACTCCCAGGTATTGTTGACGGCGCCGTATTCGTGGTCGGTGGTGAGGATTTCATCATTGGGACCAAAGCGCAATGAATTGACGACAATATTCATGCCGTAGGTGATATTGGGGACAAACACCACATCATCGGCATCGGCGTTGACAAATTTGCCGAGGGCGGCACGTGCTTCGGCTAAGAGTGGCAAGCGACGGCGTCCAAAAAAATGGACTGGCTCGGATTCAAGTTCGTCTTGCCATTTGCGATAGGCGGCGATGACTGGGCGAGGGCATGCCCCAAAGCTGCCATGATTGAGGAAAACAATGTCACGGCGCAGGTTGAATTGGCTGGCGAGATCGGGTAATGGCAATGTGAGTACAGGCGTCGTCATGGATAGATTCCTTTTGAATAGAAGTGCGTGCAGACGAGTATACCAGACATTCCGCATGCCAATATCGTGAGGATGATTACTATTCCAAGCGCAAGCGGAATGAGCCAATATCAATTGGGATTGAGGGATCGTAGCCGCGCCGGTTGCCTGGTGGGGTACGATTGAGGGCATTCATAAACTCAAGCCAACGGCGTTCGTCACTTTTATAGCGGCGCTGGCGAATCATATCGCTAATCCACGTGCGATCACCGGGGCGGATGTTGAGGGGAATCCGGCGAATGAGGTCGCTGACTGCCACATCCCACACGATGATTACCCCACTAATATCCGCACTAATCAAGGTACGACCATCATCACTGAGCGTAAGTGCACTAATCCGGTGTTGGTGTTTATTGAGCTCAATTGGTTCGAGGGATTCGTGGAGGCGCCAGAGGGTGATGGTGCCATCCGTGCTGCCACCAATCACTATTCCGCGATGAGGAATACTGGTCATCACGCTTGGAATACCGCGTGGTAACGGGACATTAGCACTTAATTCGCCGCTATAGCTTTGGCGAATTTGAAAGCCACCGGTGGCTGCGCCAGAGAGGATTTGGCTACCGCCATGCAAAAATACAATTGGTGCGGTACCCGCATATTGCTGTTGCAACACACCATCGAGCAGGCGCCAAATCCGTACGATGCCGTCGCCACATATGGCTGCCACGAGTTGCCCATTGGGGCTAAATACTACTTGCTCGGCGACGCTTGGCAGATCTAAGCGCGCTACAGGGTCGCCACGGTCAAGCCAACGTGACAAGGCGTCACCGGCGAGGAGCTCGCCGCTAGGCATTCGCCAGATGGTGATTGCATGGTCACGAGGGATACTTTGATTGACAAGCGCCAAGGCTGGTGCTGACCCTGCCACGGCATAATATTGCCCATCGGCACTCAGGGCAATATGCGCCACTCGGGCTGTTGGGGTACGGATGCTACTAAGATGGATCCCTTGCAATGACCAAAAATGGAAGGCTTCTTCGCCACTACTAATCAATGTGTCACTATCGGGGATTAATTGGAGCGGACTGCGCCCAGCGTATTTACCATGCATGGCGCGCTGGTGTAAATCCCAGACATGGACAGGGCCGACACTCGCCGCGCTACAGAGTAACCGACTATCACGAGAAAAAACCAACGCATGGGCCGGCCATTGATGCGGTTCGGGCGCTGTCAATACATTGCCATCACTTAATTGCCAGAGGAGCACTGCACCATTGCCATCAGTCGCAGCGAAGGTGGTGTTATCTGGACTGATTGCGATGTGATGGATGCCTCGTTGCCCGCCATTGAGCGTTAACCGGATTTGTGGTTGCGGCTCTTGGCCTGCCAGGCATGTTTCGGCAATATTACGCAACACCCCTAGGGGCATCGTTTGGTTGCGCACCGCCGGTTCGGCATCCTCGCTGAGGTGCACAATCAAGCGCGCCGCCCACCGGGCTGGGGCATATCGTGCCACCACTGCGGCGACATTGTGCATGAGTGGACGGCGTAATTGTAGTACCGCCTCTTGCCATTGGGCATCGTTGAGGTCTGCCACATAAATCAGCGATGGGGGTAAGAGTGGTGGTGCGTTGGGTTCTTCTTGGAGTGCGGTAGCGATACGTTCGCGTAAATGGGGTGAACATTGGCTATAGGCTTTAAGCACGAGTTGACAATCAGGATCACAGGCCCGAAACGCATCTATTTGCCCGGTCAACAATAAATACGCCGCACGCCAAGTCATTTCTTCGGGCAGGTAATTGGCGCGGCGGGCGATTTCAAGTGCGATCGGAATGTTTTGTTCAATCGCCAATAAACATAAGGCTTGACGTGTATCGCTACGCTGGAGCGACAACAACGTCCGCCGTGCCCGTTGAGCAATTGATTGATTCCGGTCGCCACAGGCAATGATGAGTGCCGGTAGGAGCCCAGGGCGGGCATTAATGAGGAGCTCAAGTTGCCCAATATGCAAGGCGCTGAGCACGCGGGCATCGGGCGGGGCGTTGGCTATCCAGCCATGTTGGGCAATGAGTCGCCCGAGGGTGGGATGGCGGGTCAAGGCCCAGACACTACAAATGACATTGATATGCCGCCAATCGGCGTATTGTGACAAAGCTGCCACAGCGGCATTGGCGGCATCGCTGTCGTTGCCATTCATGATGACTTCAAGCAGCGTATCGAGTGCGGTCAACGAGGCATCGCGGGCCAAGGCCGTGGCAGCCCGTTGGCGGCGCGAGCGCCGCAACAAACGGGTCTGACCATTGAGAATGGTACGGTATTGGCGAATGCGCTCGTTGTTCACAGCTGTTACCCCATTGTGCTGATGTGGTCCGGACGAATCGTGTAGCGAACCCGCACTTCGTCGGCGGGCCCTTGATAGATTGCATTCCCCACATACCGCAACGATAACTCGTTGATGTGGGCCCGGCCAATCTCTGGCCCCGAGAAGTCAATGATTGGGCCACGCACTGCGACATAACGATAGGCTGATGCGGTATCGACAATCATCAACGCCACATAGGGACGCGCGTGCATGTTGCGGTCTTTGATGCGACCAGTGGCAGCATTGACATAAAACAAACCGTCGGCATAGCTAAACCATACAGGTGTCACTTGGGGCGTACCATCGTTCATCGTGGTAGCGAGTGAGGCAACCAAGGGACGGTTGATTAAATCCATGAATGATGCGGGAATCTGGCTCATACATTGTTCCATTTCAAATTGGGGATGACATGCTCACCAAAGGCTTTGATAAAGGCAGTTTGATTGCGACCGACATTGTGTACGTGGATTTCGTCAAACCCGAGGTCGACAAAGCGTTGGATGTGGGCACGGTGCTCATCGATATTGGCCGAAATCAGCATGCGGTTGGTGAAGTTTTCGGGGCGGACGAGCTTGGCGATTTCGGCGAAGTCTTCGGGGCTACGGATGTCTTGTTTGGGGAAGGGCATGCCGCCGTTAGGCCATTCGGTCATGGCGTTTTGGACCGCTTCTTCGTGTGTTTCGGCCCACGACATGTGGAGCTGTAACAGTTTGGGCATGGTGCTGGGGTCTTTGCCGACGGATTTGGCCCCTTCGGCGAATTTACCGAGGAGCATTTTGAGTTTTTCTGGCGCAGCCCCTGGGGTAATAATGCCGTCACATTCACGACCAGTCCAGGCTGCGGTGACTGGGCCGGCGGTGGCGACATAAATGGGCGGCGGGCTATCGGGTAATGTCCAGAGTTTGACGCGTTCGACGCTGAAGTATTTGCCATTGTCGTGCTTGACCACTTTGCCACTCAACAATTGTTTGATGATGCCAATGGCTTCTTGCATCATGGCCAGGCGCACATGGGCTTCGGGCCATTCGCCGCCCACTACCCGCTCGTTGAGCGCTTCACCACTGCCGAGACCCAGCCAAAACCGTCCTGGGGTCATGGCGGCTTGGGTGGCGGCGGCTTGGGCGACCACGGCGGGGTGATAGCGGAAGCTGGGGCAAGTCACCCCAGGCCCAAATGTCATATTGCTGGTGGTCGCACCGAGGGCAGCCATCCAACTCCAGACAAAGGCATTATGCCCTTGCTGGGGCACCCATGGTTGGAAGTGATCGGCTGCCATGACTGCCTTGAATCCATGTTGTTCTGCCAAAATCGAATAATTGAGCAATTCGCTGGGGTGGAATTGTTCGAGGGCTGCAGCGTATCCGATGATTCCCATGTTGTGCCTCTTTTGTCTCAAAAATCAGGCTTCGTCGGTATTCTCTGGGCGTAAGGCCAAGCGCGACAACAAGCGTCCAGTTTGGCGCCCGCCTGGGTCATTGCGTAACCGGAATAGGTCAATTGGGCGATCAATATCAAAAGTAATCGGCCCTTCACGGATGCTAATGACGGGCAAGTTGGCTGCTTTGGCTGCCGCCATATGGCGTTGCAGGCTGCCTGCCCCAAACGACCAATGCATGCGGGTGACGGCATCACAGGCCAGGGCGGTGGTGCCACCATCGTGTGACCCTGCCAGTGCAATGCCACCGCTGGGCATGCTATTGACAAATTCGTCGATATCATCAGCTTCTACCAAGGGTAAATCGGCGTGGATGATGAGAATCGACGTGGCAGGTGCTACTTGTTCAATCGCCAATTGGAGTGAATGATTGAGATTGGTGCCCACATCACTAATCAACGTGATGTTGCGTGACGTCACCAATGCTTGAGCTGCGCCATCACTGGCCGTCACGATAATATTGTCGATGACATGGCTCTGGGCCAAGGCAGTCAATACATCGTCAAGCATGGCTAGCGCCAATGCCCGTCGGTCGGCGGGTGAGAGTACCGAGGCGAGGCGACTTTTGGCTTCACTCAAGGTTTTGAATGGCACAATCGCGGTTGTCATGGCAGTGTTGCCATAAATTCCAAACATGTGCGCGCCAAATTAGCTTTGCGCATGTCATCGCTCATGATGGTATCGGTGACACATACCGCCATTCCGAGTGCCTCGATGGCTGGTGCCAAGGCGGCATCGACATTGTCGATTACCATGCCATCAATCAACCCTTGGTAGTGCTGGGCAATCCCCAACGCCGATACTTCGATGCCGGCATGGTTGAGCATGGCAACGGCTGGCCCTTTGATGGCGGCGCCACCCACAATCGGGCTGATTGCGATAGCGGGAACCCGGCGTTGTGCAATTATCTGGCGCACTTCAGGCAATGCGAGGATGGTGCCGACACTGACGAGTGGATTGCTTGGTGCAATCACAATCCCTGTTGCGGTGTGCAAACTATGGAGCACATCTGCAGTCGCATACGCTGTGTCAATCCCGTGGTAGTGAATCCCAGTGATGTGGGCTTTGGCACGATCACGGACCAAATATTCTTGGAAGTGGACCTCGCCAGCGGGTGTGTTGATATGGGTCTGTACCGAGTCATGTGTCATGGGGAGCAAGGTGACTTTTACCCCAAGGGCCCGCCGGAATTGATCGGTGATTTGGGTTTCGTTCCAGCCTTGTTTACGCAGGGCGGTACGTTGGATGTGCAACGCCAAATCCTTGTCACCCAACATAAACCAATCGGGAGCCCCGAGGGTTCGGAGCATCGTCATGCAATGGTCGCTGTCATCGACAATCCCCCAGCCTTGGGTAGGATGAATGATGCCAGCCAGCGTACACATCACGATATCGACATCGGGGCTGATTGCTAAGCCATGGAATTCGATATCATCGCCGGTATTGATTACGGCACAAATACTGGTTGGGTCAACAATTTGGTTGAGGCCTGCCAAAAAACGTGCAGCGCCAACGCCGCCCGAAAGCACGACCGTTTTGTTGGTAATGTCAATGTGTGAAAGTTGTGTGTCCATTTCCTCATTCTACCAAAAAAAACAGAACGGCACAGGGGAGAATTCCATGTACATGCAGGGTGTTTTTCAATGGATTGATATAATAACACCAATTTGCCAACCGTTACTCAGTTATATTCCAGCGTAATGATGCTCCGGTGCGTTTTGGCCGTCGTAAAGGTGCCTGTGCCATGAAGCCAACGGGAATTAGTGCTTGGGGAATCCATTGGGGGTCGAGTGCCAGCGCCTGAGTGACGGTATCACGACAAAACAACGGCGCACACATCCAGCCACCATCCAGACCATGGGCAACTGCCGTCAACAACATGTTTTGGATGGCGCAGCCGATACTTTGTACGGCCATCAGGTATTCGGCCTGCTGGCGCGGAGCGTCGGGGTAATGGTCGAGCACGCTCATGTCAATACAGGGCAAAAAAAGGAGGGGCGCAGTGGTGATACGCGCGCGTGACGCGGCCACTCGGGTCGCGATGACGGCGGCATCGCTACCATCACTGCCAAGCTGTGCTTGCCATTCGGCACTCATGGCATCGCACAAGCGCACGCGCGGAGTACCCGCGCCTATCACCACGAACCGCCATGGTTGGCGGCCGTGGGGCGAAGGTGCTTGGGCCGCCGCAGCGATGAGTGCATCGCAGACTGCTTCGGGTACCGGTGTGTCGCGGAAGCGACGCACGCTCTGGCGCGTATAAATAGCATCGTGGAGGGTTATATCCATAGTATCTGTTTACCGGAACAAATCGCGATTAGCGGGGCGAATCAAGGTTTGGGCACTTGCTTCAACGGCGCGGTAATGCATGCCCCGCACGATGGCCACTGGAATGCGGTCAATCTTGCCCATCACCAATTCTGCCGCAGCCGCAATCTCGTCACCAATGGCAAGAATACTTGCTTGCATGTGGTATCCGTAGGGGTCATCGACCCCTGCGTAACTTTCGATGGGGTCGATGCCTGCCACGCCGATGGCAATATTGACTTGCCCTTCGCGCCAGGCCCGCCCAAAGGTGTCTGAAATAATCACGGCAATAGGCAGATTGGTGGCGGCGCTTAGTGTATCGCGAATGGTGCGAGATGAGGCATCTGAATCAATGGGGAGCAAGGTGATATGCCGTCCGCCATCGACGTTTGATTCGTCGACTCCTGCATTGGCACAAATAAATCCATGGTGCGTTTCGCAGATAAGTACGCCGCGGTCCATTTTGATGATACGTTTACTTTCGCGCAGGACTACTTCGTAATAATTGGCATCTTTGTGCCCTTGGGCGGCAGCCATGTGTGCCATATGTGAGGGCTCGACGTCGCGGGGGTCAATGATTCGCCCTTCGGCCTTCGAGACAATTTTTTGGGTGATGACGACGATGTCGTGAGGCTGCAGGGTGATTTGGTTGGCCACAAGTGCCTCCAAAATCAATGCGCCGAGGTCAGCACCAAGCGGAATTTCGCCAATACCATGCACTGGAATAATACTAATTGCTGAACGCATGCGCTTCACCTGTGGCAATCGGATACGTGTGTAGTGTACCATGAGCGCTTCGCACTGTGTCTACCGCTATGCGTATTGCACAAAATTGCGTTGTGGGCTATTTTTTACCCCAAAAATCGGCTATAATAAAACCGGTTTTTGAGATTTTTTGTGCACAGAAAAGGGAGTCACTAATGGACTTCACTGCCGATTACGATATGTTCCTCAATGAGGAACACGACATGCTTCGCCAGACCGTACGTGATTTTGCCACCCGCGAAGTCGCCCCCCACATCCGTGAATGGGACCGCAGTGGTGCCTTGCACGGCGAGGGCCCCGAAACCCGCACCCACATCCGCCCCCTTATAGAAAAAATGGGCAAATTGGGCTTCCTCGGGATTTGTTTGCCAGTACGCTACGGTGGTGCCGGCATGGATTACCTGGCCCTAGCCGTATTGTGCGAAGAACTCGAACGCATCGACAGCTTTTTGCGGGTTGTTGCCAGCGTCCACATTGGTCTCAACTCTATGACCATCTTCCAATGGGGGAACGAAGCCCAAAAGCAAAAATACCTCAAGCCCCAAGCCGAAGGCAAACTCATCGGCGCTTATGGCTTGACCGAGCCCAATAGTGGTACCGACGCCGGCGCTATGGAATCAACCGCTCGCCGTGATGGTGATCACTACATCCTCAATGGCGAAAAAATCTGGATTAGTTTGTCAGACGTGGCCGATACTTTCATTGTATTTGCCAAAACCGACCCGTCCAAAGGCAACCGCGGGATTTCATGTTTTATCGTCGAACGCAACATGCCCGGTTTCTCGTCCTACCCGCTCCACGGCAAATTGGGTGTGCGGGCTGGTAACACCGGCGGTATCGTCATGCAAGATGTGCGCGTCCCTGTCGAAAACCGTATCGGCGAAGAGGGCGAAGGCTTCAAAATCGCCATGGGTGCCCTCGACAATGGTCGCTACACCGTCGCTGCCGGCGCCGTCGGCTTGATTCAAGCTGCCCTCGAAGCATCGGTGAAATATGCCAAAGAGCGCCACACCTTTGGGGTGCCGATTGGCGATCACCAATTGGTCAAGCGTATGATGAGCCACATGGTACGCAAAATGGACACTGGCCGCTTGTTGGTTTACCGCGCTGGCTGGATGAAAAACGCCGGTCGCCGTAATAGCCGCGAAACGACCCTCGCCAAATGGCATGCCACCGTCAGTAGCTGGGAAGCTGCCGACGATGCAGTACAGATCCATGGCGCCTACGGCTTTTCTGACGAATATCCCGTCGAGCGCTTTTTGCGCAACTCGCGTGGTGGCGTAATTTACGAAGGTACCCGCGAACTGCAAGAATTGCTCCAAGCCGACTTTGCCATGGACATCCGTGGTAATCCCCCCATTCGCTGTGAACTCCCCGCCTACAACCGCGCTGAATGGGAAGCCGAATAATAATCACGCCTGGGGAGGTGAATATGCGTATTCACCTCCCCAGTGCATTTTTTCATAATGGGTGAAAGAGCACAAAATGAACATTGTTGTCTGTCTCAAACAGGTGCCACGTGACAATACCGTGGCGATTACGGCTAATTATGCGATTGATGCTAGTGGGATTGAGCCAATCATCAATTTGTTTGATGAATACGCCCTCGAAGCCGCCTTGCAACTCAATGATACTCATGGCGGTACGGTGACCGTACTGTCGCTGGGTGATGACGAATGGCAAGACCAGATGCGCCGCGCCATGGCGATGGGGGCCACTGATGCCTTGTTAGTGCAAGCCGATGCCCAATACGACCTCTTTTCTGCCGCTCAAATCATCGCCAATGCTATTCGCCACCTCGGTCTGCCCGATGTGGTGATGTGTGGCCGCAATGCCACCGACGACGAAAGCGCTGCCTTGGCTCCCATGCTGGCGCGCCTACTCGGTTGGCCGCAAGTGACCTATGTGACGGCAATCACGGCGAGCGATGCAACCTCGCTGACAGCAGTGCGCCAACTCGAAGACGAACGCGAAACGGTCCAAGTAACGTTGCCGGCTGTGCTGAGTATCGCCAAAGGCGAACAAGAACCGCGCTTCCCGTCGCTATTGCGGGTGCGCAAATTCGCCAAACAAGTCATTCCCACCGTCGCTATCGCCGATATTGGTGCCCCTAGCGCGCCGGCTGTCCAAATTATCGATCGCGTGCCCCCACCGGCGCGTAAAGGTGGCGAGATTATCGCCGGTGCCGATGTCGCCGCTAAGGTTGCCGCACTGGTTGACCGTTTAATCGCCGATCAGGCATTGTAAGAGGCCACCATGACGCAACAAATTTGGGTCCTTATCGACCAAATCAATACCGAATCAACTCCTAGCGCTGCCCAACGCGAACTTATCGCGCGCGCCACTGCGCTATCTTCACACGTTACTGCCCTCGTGGTCGGTGCCAACGTCGGCGCACTCGCCCAATCCACTGCCAACTATGGCGTGCAACAGGTGGCCGTGATCGACGATGCCAATCTGACTGATGGCGCCGCCGATGCCCTTACCAGCGCTATCGTCGCTGCCATCAAATCCGCCGATGTCCAATTGCTGTTGACCACTAGCACCTTGCGCATGCGCGATGTGAGTGCGGCGGTGGCTGCCGAGTGTGGTGGTGCCTTGGCCGTCGACGCCAGTGATGTCCGCATTGCACCTGCAGGTGTCCAAGCCGTGCGCGGCTCGCATGGTGGCAATGTGATTACCACATTGCAATTTGGCGCGACGGTGGCGGTGGTGTCGGTGCGCAAACAAACCCATGCCGAAGCGGTTGCGGGCACGACCGCCGCACCGATTAGCGCCTTGGCGGTCACCGTACCTGCCAGTGCCATTCGCGTACTGAGTCACGACCGCAATCAAGCCGGGGTTAATTTGGTTGACGCCACGGTGATTGTGTCGGGTGGGCGCGGGCTTGGTAATGCTGAAAACTACCATCGCTTGATTCCCGCCTTAGCCACCAGCTTGGGTGGCGCCTATGGCGCATCACGCGCTATCGTCGATGCCGGCTGGGTGTCGTACGATCATCAAGTGGGTCAGACGGGCAAAACCGTCAGCCCTAAATTGTATGTGGCGGTAGGGATTTCGGGCGCCATTCAGCATTTGGCGGGGATGCGCTCGGCGCGAACCATTGTCGCCATCAACAAAGATGCCGATGCGCCGATCTTTCGTATTGCCAGCTATGGCATCGTGGGTGATGCGCTCGAAGTCGTCCCAGCCTTGATTGCCGAAGTCGCGCGCCGCCGCGGCTAGATGTCTGGTATACAAACCGGCGCCCCACTACGTGTGGGACGCCGGTTTTGTGTGTGCAGGTGATAGGCGTGTCGGCTTACGGCAATATATAGCCAGTGGCCAGTGCGGTATATTCCGCGATTTGGCTAGCCACCCAGTCATCACCACGGTCGAGTTCATCGGCCATGAATCTGGCCACAGCGGGCGCCATGGCGATGCTGGCTTTGGCGTTGAGCAGGAGCGCCCGGGTACGACGAGCCAACACGTCTTCGACGGTGCGGGCTTGTTCCATCCGTACGGCCCAGATGACTTCGGCGCCGGTATAGGGCAAATCAGGGTGGATGGGGCTGGCCCAGGCGGGGTTTTCGTGCATCAAGGTGCGAATCGCGGCGGCATCACTACCGTAAACTTGCATGTCGTCGCTGTCTGGTGTGGTGCTGTAGCCATGCAGGTGTAGGGTTTTGGTGACCGATGGACGGATGGCGAGATTGGCCGATTGTTCGATTTTATTGACGGCATCTTCGCCCATATGGCGGTAGGTGGTCCATTTGCCGCCGGTAATGGTCATCATGCCACTGTCGGCAAAGACGATGGTATGGTCACGCGACAATGATTTGGTCTTACCGTCACCGCGACTTGCTTTGACGAGTGGGCGCTGGCCTGCAAAGACACTCAAGACATCGTCGGCCGTGGGGCGGCGGCTGAGGTATTTGGCGGTATGACTGAGCACAAACTCGATTTCGGCGGCGAGCGGGCGTGGCTCGATTTGGGATTCGGGCATGGCGGTGTCGGTGGTGCCAATCACCACACAATCATGCCACGGCAAGGCAAACAACACCCGGCCATCGGCAGTTTTGGGGATCATGACGGCATGATCACCGGGCAAAAATGACCGATCAACTACGATATGGATGCCTTGACTGGGGGCTAATATTGGTTTGGCAGTGGCATTGTCGAGGCGACGAATCTGGTCGACAAAAATTCCTGTGGCGTTAATGACCGACTTGGCGTTGATAGTGAAAGGGATACCACTTTCGCTGTCATGGGCGGTAACTCCACAAATTTTGCCATTGGTATCGTGCAATAAGCCGTCAACCGGCATGTGATTGATGAGCGTGGCACCGTGGTTGGTGGCGGTGCGCATCAAGGTGATGGCCAAACGTGAATCGTCGAATTGGCCATCGTAATAAACGATGCCGCCCTTGAGCCCACTCGGAGTCAAGGTGGGGGCGAGTTTGAGTGCTTCGGTGCGGCTAATCAAACGTGAAAACCCGAAACCGAGCCGGCCCGCCATGACGCTATACAGCAATAACCCTGCCCCATAAAAAGGCATATCGATAAAATTGTAGGCGGGGACGACGTGTGGCATGACCCGTACGAGGTGGGGGGCGTTGTTGCGTAGGCGCCCGCGTTCGTGTAATGCTTCATAGACCAACGACAAATTGCCTTGGGCCAAATAGCGCACACCACCATGCACTAATTTGGTGGCACGACTCGACGTGCCTTTGGCAAAGTCGTAGGCTTCGAGGAGTAATGTTTTGTGGCCACGACTCGCTGCATCGACGGCGATGCCAAGCCCGGTAGCGCCACCGCCAATAATTACAATATCCCAGAGTTGCGTGCTCGTGACGCTAGCGAGGAGGGTTTCACGTTGCATGAGTGTTCTCATTCCCTATTTTGTTACTAGGGGTATTCTACCAAATTTCACTATGGAGTAGATATCTGTTGCATCGTTATGCGGATATGGGCAGGTACGTGGTGACGTAATTATTGCGGATACGCTGATTTTTTTGTGATAGGGTTACGAAATCAAAACTTTGGATAATATGCAGTAGCGGTGAAATAGCGTATGATGGAAGTATTATGCACCAATAACATCATTGTCTGACGGCAGTGATATCAGGGAGTCATTTTATGAAGGCAAAAACGGCAACTGTTGCGAATACAGCATTGATTAAACCCCACATGGACAGTCACAAACTGCGCGTGCTTGAATCGATTCAGCAACGTGTATTGTGGTTGGCGACGATGATGATTCACCATGCCAATAATGTCCGCCCCAATACTGATAGTACGAAAGTGGGTGGTCACCAAGCGTCATCGGCCTCGACGGTGACGTTAATGACGGCATTGTATTTTCACTTCCTCAAAAAAGGTGATCGTGTTGCCGTGAAACCCCATTCTTCACCGATTTTTCATTCAATTCAATATTTGTTGGGGAATTTACCCAAACGCTATATGACCACCTTGCGTGAATTTGGTGGCTTGCAATCATATCCGAGCCGCACCAAAGACCCCGAGCAGGTTGATTTTTCGACTGGGTCAGTGGGATTAGGCGTCGTTGCACCCTTATTCACCTCGCTGACGCAACGTTTTTTACGTGATCATGGTGCCGCTATCCCCGAACGCCGTTTTGTAGCGGTGGTTGGTGATGCCGAGCTTGACGAAGGGAACGTTTGGGAGGCATTGCTCGACGAAGCGCTTGACGGCATCGGCCAAGTGGTCTGGGTGGTGGACCTTAATCGTCAAAGCCTCGACCGCGTGGTGCCAGGGATTCGCGCTGCCCGTCTCAAGAAACTTTTTGCCCAAAACGGTTGGCGCGTGCTCGAAGCCAAGTATGGCCATAAATTGCAAAAATTATATGCATTGCCTGGTGGCGAAACCTTGCGCCGGCGCATTGATGACATGAGCAACGAAGAATACCAATCGTGTATCCGCTTGCAGGGTGCCGAATTGCGCGAACGTTTGCTCAATAGCAATGACGCCGATCGGAGTACTTTGGCTGTTGTATTGGCTAAAGTACCAGATGACGAATTACAGAGCGTGATTTCAAATTTGGGTGGTCACGACCTCGACACCATGTGCGAAATTTTCGACGAAGTTGATCGTGACATGACCCGACCGACGGTGGTTTTTGCGTATACCGTCAAAGGATGGGGTTTGCCAATTGCAGGTCACCCCTTGAATCACTCGATGTTGTTGAATTCCGAACAAATCGAAACATTACGGGCCTCGATGGGCATCGCTAGTGACGATTTATGGCCAGATTTTGATGTCGATAGCCCCGAAGGCCAAATTTGTCATGAGGTTAGCCAGCGTTTAGCCGAAGCTGAGACTCCCGCATTACCAATGGTAAATGTGCCGAATCGGGTTGATTTGAGTATGCCCGATACGGTAAGTACGCAAGATGCGTTTGGTCGTTTGTTGGTCCGCTTCGCAGATATCCCCGAAGTTGCCCCGCATATGGTGACGACATCCCCCGACGTGTCGGTGTCGACCAATTTGGGGGCCTGGATTAACCGTAATGGCGTCTATACCCCTCACCCTGAGGTCACTGATTACGAAAGCGAAGCACAACGCTTGTTGCGTTGGCAACGCTCGACAAACGGGCGCCATATCGAACTTGGTATCTCCGAAATGAATTTGTTCATGATGTTGGGGATGGCTGGGTTGTCGTATGAATTACTTGGTGCACCGCTGGTGCCAATTGGTACCGTCTATGATCCATTTGTATTGCGTGGGCTTGATTCGTTCATCTATGCGGTCTATTCGGGTGCCAAATTTATCGTGGCCGGTACGCCGTCGGGGGTGACACTCGCACCGGAAGGTGGCGCCCACCAATCGACAATTACGGCATCGGTGGGGATTGAATTACCTAAATTAATGATGGCTGAGCCTTGTTATGCCGGTGAGCTGGAGTGGTTTTTGCTGGAAGGGGTGCGTAATTGTTTCGACCGTGAACATGGGCGCCCGTTGTATCTGCGTTTGAGTACCCGTACCATCGACCAAGCGCCGTTTTTTGCAGCGCGGGAACGTTTGGGCGTCGACACCTTGCAACAGCAAGCGTTAGCCGGTGCGTATCGTTTGGCGACCTGGCAAACAAATCATCCTGAATTAGCGAATGCACCGCGCGTCATGTTGTGTGCGAGTGGGACGGTTATCCCCGAAGCGTTACAAGCCGCTGAATTGTTGTGGCGCGAGGGTGTAGCTGCCGATGTCATCAACGTGGTCAGTGTGCGGGCCCTGTATGAGCAGTTTGTTGCGGCGCGTCAAGCCGGCGCACGTGATCCCTTTGCTTGGCTCTACCCAGATGCCGAACGACGGACGCCAATGGTTACGATTCACGATGCGGCTTCACACGCTATGGCGTGGTTGGGCAGCGTCTATGGTGCGCCAGTGACGAGTTTGGGTGTCGATGAATTTGGTCAATCAGGCAATCGCCACGATTTGTATCGCTACTTCCATCTTGATGTGGCAAGTATCGCCGATGCAGCCTTTTGTGCCATTGATGAATAACCGAAATTGATGTACGTAGCATGGTATAATTCAGCATACGAGTGATGACACTCGTATGCTGATTCGGGGGTATATCATGCCGCGTACAAAACCATCCATTGCCGTGTTACTCCGCGAATTAGCCAATGTCACGTCGGATGCGTTAAGCATTGATACCATTGTGACCAAAATTCGTGCCCACCATGCGCTCGGTACCCGCAATCCGCAAACGCAAATCCATACCTTGTTACACGACAATCCGTTGGCTGTCGGATGGATTGCGTTGCCTGACCATACCTTTTTGGCGGTGCATCAGGCAGTCAACGGCGTCACATTTCGGATTATTCCTGATGTGGCTGCGATTAATGGCGATTATTTGTTACGCGAATGGTTGGAACCATTTGTGTCTGCAGATGATCCGATTTATGTGATTGGTGATGGCCAACCGCTGGCGCAACTTGGCCCTGATATTGTGGCGCTCAATGGCTGGTATGCCCGCCATGGTGCCCAAATAGGTGATCATCTGATTGTGCGTATCGATGTGCAACGTCGCCATCACATCCACTTGAGTCTGGATGATGCGAATACGCAACATCTTGCTGATGCCCGTGATGCTGAACGCCAGCTGATTGACGCGCTTTTTTATCAAAAATATAGTAGTCCGTCGTACCACACCTTGGCACATGCGGTCCTTTTGACATATGCCCGCGCCAGCTGGCGTAGTGCCTACCCGGGTCGGCCGTGGCATGTGCTCGTCAACGAGGCCTACGCCACCAATACCGATGCGGTTCCCGTGCCGTCACGTTTAACGTTATTGCACCAGGAAATTGCCGCTCTGCAGCAACAATTACGCACCCGGCGCAGTGTCGATAGTGATAATGGGTTGTGGAATGGCGTGGTATTGCGCTATTCAGCAGTACGATTGTTTATTGATACCAGTAGTGAAACGCCACAACGTGGCCGGGTTGAACCAATTGATGCCCGGATCGATTACACCAAACGCATCAATGATGCCATTGCCCGTGGCTTGTATGATGTGCAATATGATGATGACCCGCGTGTCGATGGCGAGACGATTTCGTTTGGCATCCCCGAAATGCCGATGGATGATGACGATGATTCCGATGACGACTACGCATCGGCATTGTATAGTGATGACGACGATGACGACGACGATGAAACAGAATACGAATACCGCTTGCCGTCAGCCGATGAAGATCTCGACGATGAAACATTCACGATGTTGTTTGCTAATCGTCATCCAGCGCTCGAAGCATGGTCAGAGCGTTTATTAAAAAGTATGTTGCCAATGGAACGGCGTCGTATGATTCGTGCCGAATCGGACGAAGACTACAACGCAATTCTGACGATGGCGCTTCAGCGGATCATTCCGCAAAACCCACAATTTATGGCGACGTTGCGCGCAGAACCAACCCTTCCTCTCGATGATGTGACTGCAGGTGGAAAAACCTATGCCGCATTTGAAGCAGTGGAATATATCGCTGCTCAAACAATCCAAGTGGCAATTGATAATGACGCAACCAATGACGACGATATTTTTGGGTCGGGGGGAGAAGCTGTTTTTGCGGTCGAATTAGCATTGCGGGAAAGTAGTGCGCAAATTACTCGCTTTGAAGCACACCTCCAAACAACCGGATTAAGCCAGAGTACGATTCGTCGCAAAGTCCAGGTATTGTTTGGTTTGGCGCAGTTTTTGGCGCGCTACTACACCAAATCACTTACGGATGTGACATATGCCATGTATGACGAATATTTATTTTTTCATTATCCCCGCCATCATACCAACCGTGCTGCCCGCGGTGTACGGACGTTGATTAGCACGTTGCGTGAATTTTATCAGTATTGTGCGCAAACTAGTGACACCCACGCGCTATCTGCGGCTGATGCCATGTATGCCTGTCGCGCCCAAGCGGAACAAGTGTTGGCGCTATTGATTCGTATCCAACAATATCCGCACGAACTTACCACGTTGGTGGTTCACTTATTTGCACCATATACCGCATGAACACAATCAACTATCAAATTGCGTTGCCACAGCGCCGCGCCCACCTCATCGATGTCACGATTACCATTGCAGTCCCCGCTTCGACCATCGACTTGCAGATGCCGGTCTGGACGCCTGGTTCGTACCTCGTGCGCGAATATGCGCGCCACGTGCAATCTTTTTCGGTAAGTCAAGCGGGGCAACCGTGTGCATGGTCCAAAACAGACAAAACGACGTGGCAGATTCAGCCCCTGCGCCATGATGTCCCTGTAACGGTGCAATATCAGGTTTATGGCTACGAACTCACCGTGCGAACCAATCATGTCGATGACAGCCATGCTTTTTTTAATCCGGCGGCCGTCTGTATGCAACTTGTGGGGTACACCGGTGGCTTGCCGGTGCAAGTGATTACCCCGATTGAATGGCAGGTGGCGACTCAACTCGAGTGGCACGCCGACCCACAATTCCGGGCCGACACGACCGTGTGGTCGTATCACGCCAGTGATTACGATCAGCTCTACGATTCGCCATTTGAATGTGGTACGCATCAAATGGTGCGGTTTTTTGTCGCTGAAATCCCACATGATGTAGCGATTTGGGGGCATGGCAATGAACAAATTGCTACGTTGATCCGTGATATAGAACGGATTGTGGTGGCGACGCGCCAGCATTTTGGTCAATTGCCATACCAACGCTATCTGTTTATTTTGCATCTCGCCGATGGCATGTATGGCGGTCTTGAACATTGCAACAGTACGGTCTGCTTGTGCGATCGCTGGGGCTTTGCCAAACCACGCGATTACGAACGGGTATTGGGGTTGATTACCCACGAATTTTTCCATACTTGGAATGTCAAACGCATCCGCCCGGCCCCGCTTGGGCCGTTTGATTATGCCCACGAAAACTATACCCGTCAGTTGTGGTTGGCCGAAGGGGTGACATCGTACTACGACAACCTTATCATGTGCCGGGCTGGATTGCTGACACCACAACGCTATCTTGAGGTATTGGCCGAAGATATCACCAGTGTGCAACGTACACCAGGACGCCACCTGCAAAGCTTAGCCGAGGCGAGTTTTGATGCCTGGATTCGCTATTATCGTCCCGACGAAAATAGCCCCAATGTGAGTGTGTCGTATTACATCAAAGGGGCAGTGGTCGCCTTTGCGCTTGATATGGCGGTGCGGCAATGGAGCAATGGTGCCCGTAGTTTTGATGACGTATTGCGATTACTCGAGACCCGCTATCCGTTGCAACTCCCTGGTATCCCCGAAGACGACACTATGGTGCAGGTGATTAGTGAAGTGGCAGGCGTCGCGGTGCGTGTTGTTGCGGAATTTTTTGCTGATTATATCTACGGTACGCGTGAACTTGATTGGGATATTATCTGTGCCACTGTCGGCTTGCAGCCGCGCTGGCATTTGGGTGATGAGCCGGCGGTAACGATGGGCGTCAAGTTGCGTCAAGACGACACGCGCCTTGTAATTGCATCGCTCACCCCCACTGGCCCAGCCCAACGCGCCGGGCTCGCTCCGTTTGACCAGATTATTGCAATCAACAATAATCGGGTGGATGCCAACCGGATTAAGGCACGTTTGCAAGAAGCGATGCCAGATAGTGTGATTGACGTAACGTATTTTCGCCGTGATGAACTGCGGCAATGTCAAGTAATCCTCGCCGCCACGCAGCCCACTGCCTTGACGTTGTTCAGTGTGGCGACGCCGAGTGGTGATCAAGCGCAGCAATACCAGCAATGGCTGGCCATGCCAATTCGACAGGAGTAGCACATGCCGACGGTATTGGTCGTTGATGACGAAACCCCCCTGCGTGATTTGATTCGCGCCTACCTCGAACGTGATGGGTATACGGTGGTTGAAGCAAGTACCGGCAAAGAAGCCCTTTCTGCTGCCGCCTTGCACAACCCTGATATCATCGTGCTCGATTTGATGATTCCCGAAATCGATGGCACCGAAGTATGTCGCCGGATTCGGGCTAGCTCCGATGTGTATATCATCATGTTGACCGCCAAGGCCGATGAAGTCGATCGCGTGGTTGGGCTTGAGGTGGGGGCTGATGATTACCTGACCAAACCATTTTCACCCCGCGAATTAGTGGCACGGGTGCGGGCGCTGTTGCGCCGCCCGCGGGTGCAAGTGGTGGCGGCACGGGTATTGCGCTTTGGTGATTTGACCATCGATGTCGATGGCCATGAAGTGCGGGTTGGTAACGAAATTATCACCTTGACGGCAACCGAATACCGCTTGATTGCCTTGCTTGCCAGCACGCCTGGGCGCATGTATAGTCGGGCGCAATTGCTCGAACATGTCTGGGGCTCATCGTACTACGGCGATGATCGCGTCGTCGATGTGCATATCGCCAATGCCCGCCGTAAAATCCAAGAGAACTCTACCAGTCAACCGTTTGTCGAAACGGTGCGTGGGGCCGGCTATCGCTGGCGGCAATCATGAACACGCTCCGTATGCAACTCTTTTGGGCACATTTAATTGTGATTGTGGTCACCATGGTGGTTTTTATGGCTACCGTTTATTTGGTGACTCCGCGGATTCGTGATCGTTTGGTGCGCCAAGAACAATCCGCCCAACCCACGCCAGCCCCGCGACCGGGGAATAATCGCCCGGCACCGCCGCCAAAGTTACTCCCCCAACGGGTGTATGACGCGGCCGTATGGCAAGCGACATTGATTGCGTCGGGGGTGGCAAGTGTAGTGGCGTTGGTAGTGAGTTTGCTGTCAGCGCGGGTAATTGTGCGCCCGTTGCATAGTGTGATTACCGCCAGCCGGCGAGTGGCGGCTGGTGATTTCCGGCAAATCGATGTACCGAATGGCGCCTATGAAATCCGTGAATTGGCGTTGCAGTTTAACCATATGGCGGCCGCACTCAAAGATGCCGAACAACGTCGCGCTGCCTTGATTGGTGATGTGGCGCATGAGCTCCGTACCCCCCTCGCCTCGATCCAAGGCTATGCCGAGGGCTTGATGGACGGCGTTGTATTACCCCACGACAAAACCTACACCATCATTCGTACCGAGGCGGCCCGCCTTAGTCGTTTGGTCGACGACCTACAATCGTTGTCACGGGCAGAATCGGGGTCGTTGGTATTGCATATGGCGCCGCACGACTTAAATGCGATCGTTGATCGGGTGGCAGATTTGCTCCAAAGTCAATTCAAAGAAAAACAAATCACGGTGACGGTCACGCATCAACACGATAGCGAACCGGTGACCTGTGACAATGATCGGATTAGCCAAGTTATTGTGAATTTGTTGGTCAACGCTACCCGGGCGGTGAATATCAATGGCAATATTCATGTCACTACAATGCATCAACAGCAAATGGTTTGTTGTGTCGTCAGCGATGATGGAATTGGGATTGATGCTGCCCATTTACCGCATTTATTTGAACGTTTTTACCGCGTTGATCCCTCGCGTACTCGCGCAACTGGTGGTGCCGGAGTTGGTTTGACGATTGCGCGTGCCATTGTCGAATCGCATGGTGGTACCTTGACGGTGCAGAGTGATGGGCTTGGGTTGGGCGCGCGTGTGACGTTGTCATTACCACGGGCATAGGGCGAATAGGGGCGAATGAATTCGCCGGCATGATTCGCCCTTACATTCGCCTCGACATTTGCCGGCATGATTCGCCCCTACATTGCGACATGAAACTGGATTGCACTGGGCCAGGGACGCTCGCCGCTCTGATAAAATTCTCTGTTGCCTCGGACGTATCCGAGATAATCAGCGCCGACGAATTGGCGTGGATCGCTGCCGGTATACCCACAGAATGCTGTAAATAATTGTGGACTGATTGTCGCCATGGTGTGTGGGTTGCGCCAAAACATTTCCCAATATCCTGCCAAAAACTCTCCATCGGTTTGAAATACATACGGATGCCCGAGGGGCATCCGGCCATCATGTGGTGGCCGCCCGTGATACCACGCTTGATAGCAGTGGTATTCGGCGTGCTTGCCTGCCGCAAAATCAGCCAATTCACTAGCAGTCATGCTGGGTAATTCACCGCGGCAGACTGCTGTTTTTTGTATACGCATTGCAGTACCATCGAGCATATGCCCGAGCTCGTGCAACAGCGGGCAGACATTGGGGATGGGAGTGAAAAAACCTTCGTAGAGGCGTTCGACCTGAAGCATAATCCGATGCAATTCGACGCTATAGCACCCCCCGCCAACACCACCAGCCCGGACATAACTCTGGGCGTCAGTATACAGATGGAATTGTGGATTGCTGGCAATTAATGCCTCGAGAATATCGGGTCGCCGCCAGAAACAGAGTAATAATTGCCCCGCAATAATTGCCCGCATGCTCAATGTGGCGGGGATGACGGTACGGGCGCGAAAAAGGGTGATTTGCAGACGAGTATCACTGAGGAGCGCATTGAGTTTTGTGCGGAATTCTTGGCGTTGCATTGGCTCTAGGTAGGGAATTAATGGCACAAAATGTCCGAGTGCGTCAAGCTCGGCGGTGGTGTCAAAAATCAGTCCAGCGAGTGGCACACGATATCCCGCTCCGTAATAATCGACTAATTCACGCCAGCGAGTAGCGAGGGTGTGTAAGGGAATCTGCCAATTTTGCCCCGTAATAATTGTTTCAGCGGGATAAATATGCGGTCCAATGATGCATTGGTGGGAGGTTGCGTCTACGGTGCAATGGGCAATCGGTTGATATTCGTGGATGGTCATCGTCGCTATCCTTATGTGTGCTGCGTGAACGTATTGTAAATGAAAATGAGATGAGGAATGTGAATTTTTCTTGACCGAATCTTGATGAAATTAGAGGGTGATTCTCATATGGCAGGACTATAGTGTGAATGTCGGGAAGAGATTGAAGGAGGTCTTGAATGACTACGGTAATGATTGTTGGAATTGTATTGATGGTCGCACGTATTGTGCTGCGGATCGGCATAGTGTTGGTTGCGATTTGGGCTGGCGTACGTTTACTCGAACGCTTCCGTACCCCCCGCCCACAACAAAGTGTCCCCGCCCTCGCCCCAGCCATGGTGGCCCCAAGTACGGAACTCGCAGTCGCTGAACCCACCACCGAAGCAAATAATACACAAGTAGGAGCATAAAATCATGACAAACACGAAACGTGACTGGGTCCGCACGATTGGAATTACTGGCGCAACGTTGCTTACTATCGGCGCCCTGACCATGGGGGGCTTGTTTGCCGCCAATGCCACTGGGATGATTACATTACCTGCTGGCCGTGGCGGTCAGATGATGGGTGGCCGTGGTGGCCAGATGATGGGTGGCCGTGGTGGCCAGATGATGGGTGGCCGTGGTGGCCAGATGATGGGTCGCCAAGGTGGCCGTGGTGGCCAGATGATGGGTCGCCAAGGTGGCCGTGGTGGTCAGATGATGGGTCGCCAAGGTGGCCACGACGGCATGATGGGCGGTGACTTTGGTCAAGGCGGTATGATGGGCAAGCAAGGCCATGGCGGTATGATGCAATTTGGTGCACAAGCAACTGCTGCTGATGCCCAAGTATTGCAACATACCTTGCACATGCTCCAACAAGAACAAGCCTTGGCAAGTGCATTGGGGACAAGTAATCCTACTGCGAAAGCTATTGCTGCGAGTCGTGCAACCGATATCACCACGATTAGTAATTGGCTGAAGACATGGTATCCCAATGAGACCATTCCCACTGCCCCGAGTGCTAGTGGCACAATTGCTGAATTACGCCAGTTGTTGCAACACCACGATTTGATGATTGATCAAATTGCCACAAATGGGAAATTCGAACATCCCGAATTGCAGAAGTGGTTGACTGATTCGCTCAAGCAACGCGCAAATGATGTTAGTGCCTTATTTGGTGCCCAAACCTCGTAATCGGTTGTAATACTTCAAGCCCCCGCTATGTGTCGCGCATAGTGGGGGCTTGTTCATTGCGCCGTTACGTGTGGAGATGACGCAGCATGCTGTTTCTACGAATGACGCAGCAACCGAGTTGAATTTTGGGTTGGATACGGACCCGCTATTGTTCGATGACTTGAGTCGCCATAGTGAAGATCGCTCCCTGTTAAGAACGGGTAATTCTGTCTCATAACCCAGTGCCTATTTTTTACCATGAAAAGTAATTCAAATATTTTTGAACTATTATTGAGCGACAAAAAAATACATTGCGACTCCCACTTCCTCACCCAGTGCCTATTTTTTACCATGAAAAGTAGTTCAAATATTTTTGAACTATTATTGAGCGACAAATAAAACATTGTGACTCCCACTTCCACACCGTACCTATTTTTCACCACGCAAATTGATTCAAACTTTTTTGAACTATTATTGAGCGACAAAAAAATACTACTACGTTACACTCCATGTATGATCTCCGATTCCCCAGCGTTTGAAACATCAAGTGACTGCATGCCATTCATCGTATGGAGTCACGTCAGATAGAAGCAATTGCTGAGCGGGGAATCGGCGTATGGTAAGGCGATATGGTGTCGTTAGCCGAGAAAGATTTTGGGTTGGATACTGACCCGCCATTGTTCGGCGACTTGGGCTGCTTCAATGAGGAGCGCTTCTTTCCATGGGCGAGCCATCAATTGGAATCCTACTGGTAACCCTGCTTTGGTGTAGCCGGCAGGAATGCTAATCGACGGTAAGCCACTCAAATTGGCGGCAAAGGCAAAGCGCATGATTTCGAAGGTGCTACTGAGATCACTCATCCCTTGGTGCACTGTTGCTGCATTAATGGCTGGGGCAACGAGCCCAGCGGTCGGTGTCGCAATAAGATCGACCGTCGTAAATAATTGACGGAGCACCTCGGTAAAGCTGGCACGGGTTCGTTGGGCATGGGCAATATCATCTGTAGTGAATTCACGTGCAAGGGCGAGTGATAATCGTGTTTCGTCAGTCAATAGCTGTCCATGTTTTGTGAGTTGTGTACCGAGTCCATTGAGCATTTCGCTGGTAATGATGATGGTATGGGCGACGCGGGCTGCCTCGAGTCCCGGTACCATGATTTCGCGCAATTCAGCACCTGCCGAGCGATAATAGTGCAACATACTACGGCAATGCGATACGATTTCGCTATCGGCATGCTCAAACCACGCCGGCATATAGCCAATCGTCATTCCACGTAAATCACGGCGCCCCAAGTTCGGGGGGACTGGTGTGGGCTGGTTATGGGTGGCAGGGTCAGCTGGATCATTTCCCGCCATACAAATATAGGCGCTAGCGATTTCTGCTGGGTATGGGGCAATCGGACCGGGGTGCGACATACTCCAGACGACCCCCGCACTTCCGTGCGACGATATTCGTCCATAGGTGGCTTTGAGTCCTACCATTCCACAAAACGCTGCGGGGATGCGAATTGAACCGCCGCCATCGGCACCGAGGGCAATCAGGGCGAGTCCACTGGCGGTGGCTGCGGCACCGCCCCCTGAGCTGCCCCCAGCGGTGTGTTCGGGTTGGTATGGGTTACGGGCGGGGCCGTGAGCCCTGCTGGTACCGACCACTCCAAGACCGATTTCGTGCATTTGGCCTTTGCCAATGATGAGCGCCCCTGCGGCGCGCAAGCGGGCTACTGGCGTTGCATCTGTGGGCGCCAGAGTATCTCCCAAGAATGAAGTGCCACCACCAGTCCGGTAATGCATAACCGAAAACTCGTCTTTGACAGATATCGGAATGCCATCAAGCAGTCCCAATGGGTGTCCTGCGGCATAGCGGGCTGAGGCAGCCTCCGCATCACGGAGCAATGCAGTATCATCATACGCAATAAATGCGTTGAGTAATTGGTAGTCAGGGTGATTGCGAAGGGCAATGGCAGCTTCGGCGATGGCTAGCGGAGTCATTGTTCCAGCCCGGAAGGCATTGTGCAAATCATTCAGCGATGTCCAGGGTGATACTACCGCCCGGGTCGACACATTGACGGTATGTGCTTCAGCGACACGGGCTGCTGACCAGTTACCGTGCATATCGGGTTCAGCTAGTGGAGTGCTACTATCTATTTGTTGGCGATAGGCCGTTACTCCAGCGTTGGTGAGTAACCCTGGTGCCAATAATGCCCGAATTCGGGGATTTTCGAGCAAAAAACGCAATAATTTGAGTGATACGCCACTCAAACGGGGTAATTTTACTGATTTGAGATCGTACATCAAAATTCCTTATTTAGTTCACCAATCTATTACTTCTCGTTATACCATGAATGGCGACTGAATTTACCGATATATAGCCCAAAAGTGCAATAATTGTGCTTTTTAATCAAAATTCAATCTTTGCTCATGATTCCTGCGACAACGGTAATTGCAATGTCATCTATTCACCAATTTTGTCGCCCAACTCATTTTTTATCAAATAACGATAGCATAATAGTTAATAATGGTATGACCAGAAAACACGTCTGGCGCGTCGTGAATAGATGTCACGTCGGTTACACTGGTGGCGCACGAACCCCACTACGGACCGATATGGCCCGCAGTGGGGTACAAAATCCCCGCAGCTTAGACCACCAAGGCCACCCCCGAACACCCGGGGTCCGCCCCACCCTGCAAGACACCATTGCGCATGGCGACACCATGCACCAACGCCATTTCGCCGTAGCTTTGTGGTAGCCGTACAATCGGGTGGCGCTTACGCACCTCTGCACAAATGTATTCAGGGATGCGGCCATGACAAACAATATTGTTGCCTTGGCAATCAACTCGGGGTGCCGCAATCGCATCACTAATGTTCATATCAAAGTCAATGAAGTTGAGGATGGTCTGGAGTACAGCCGTGATAATCCGTGAGGCGCCTGGCGCTCCTACGACGAGTACCGGCTTGCCATCCTTCGATATGATGGTGGGAGCCATGCCGGTGGTGCGCCCGACTCGTGGTGCTATCGAATTGCGGTGGCCGGGGAAGGGGTGGAAGTTGACCATCGAATTGTTGTACATGAAGCCCAACCCAGGCGTAATAATCCCCGACGACATCCCCAATGAATGCGTCAACGCTACACACATACCGTTTTGATCAACCACACTAATGTGGGTCGTATCCGGTGGGGTGGTGGGAGTATCTCCCGGGGTAATCGGCTTGCCGGCATTGATATGCGCTTGCCACTCGCTAGCACGCTGGCGTGATGTCATCCATTCGACGGGTACTGGACCACCCCGTGGGTCACCCAAATGGGCGTTGCGGTCAGTAAATGCCGCCTTCATCGCCATGGCCACGAGATAGATGTATTCGGCGCTATTGTGCCCCAACGCCGTCAAATTGTAGCCTTCGAGAATGTTGAGAATCTCGATGACCGTCGGACCTCCGTGCGGTGCCTGTGACGTGACGATGTCGTAGCCGCGGTAGGTGCCACGCACTGCCTGTTCTTCGGCTACTTGGTAGTCGTTCAAGTCGGCGGTAGTGACATACGAACCATTGGCGGCTAAGTCGCTACTAATTTTGGCGGCTAATTCGCCATGATAAAAATCATCGGCTCCGTGTTTGACAATGTGACGCAAGGTGTTGGCGTAGTCGGGGTTTTTGAGGATCTCGCCTTCGTCGTATGGTTGCCCGTCACGCAAATAAATCCGGCCCGATTCGGCGTAGCTAGTCAGGTATTCGAGTTGGGACACCGATTCGGGGTATTTGGTGCGCTTCTTCCAGCGATTGGCGAGGTGGCTATCGACCACAAAGCCCCGCTCGGCAGTGTCGATCGCTGGGGCGATGACGTCGCCCCAGCTACGGGTACCAAAGCGTTTGAGCAACGTGTCGAGTGCCAGCAATGTCCCCGGTGTACAAATCGACGTATAGCCTTTGTCGTTGACTTTACCCTGCAAAAAATAACCCCAACCGTCGGGGCTGAGTCGGATGAACTTGTCGACCCACATATCGGCTGTCGCCAATGACCCAGCCAAGGCAGGGGCATCGAGCAATACTGGCGCTTCACCTGGTTTTTGCACCAAGGCGATGGCATAGCCACCAATCCCACACATTTGGGGATTGACGATGGCTTGGACAAAAGCGCAGGTGACGGCGGCATCGACGGCGTTGCCGCCGCTCCGTAGTACTTGGGCGCCGGCTTCTACGGCAATCGGCTCTGGTCCCGAAATAACGGCACTCATGGTTGCTCCTTGGGTGTAATTGCGGTGGAGATATTGTACCACTTGGCAAGGGTACTGCGATATCGCTGGTGATTATCCCAGTGGTGTCGTGATGAATTATTGAGTTGCCAGCGATGTGGTTACTTCGCCGTGGTATTCGTACAGACTACTACCATCTGGGCACGCAAATAGGTATTGATGAGTGGCACTTTTTCAAAAAACGGTTGCACAAAAATAGACGAAGCGTGACAATAATTCGGGAAAAAAACGGCACAAAGCCAATGAATTTGAGAATTGGATTATTGCCATTGGGCTCAACAATGAGTGAAACAGTGCAAATATATCCATAGCTTTTCCTAGGGTTTTTTTGGGGGGGGAGATACCAAAACTATACGGGAAAAGCCATTTTTAATCCACTTTCAATTGGCGTAGGTATTGACTTAAACCAAAATGTAGTAATCCAGTGTTACTCGTGAGGTATCGTAATGCATACAGTAATCTCCTTCGCTGTCAATCTATGCCGGGTTGCACGTGGTAGATATTGGTGTGCTAGGGTATGCCTCGCAACTGCGATTGTGTCGTATCAATGTGGACCAAATATGTAGTATAGCGTCTAGATTGGCGAAGGTATCGTCAGTGGTATGTAATTTGTGCATGGGGAGTGATATCCATAATGTGTCCGCACGATTATGCAATCCATGTATAATCAGCGCAGACGTTTTTTTTTGTTGGGCAATACCATGCATACACGTGAGCAAATTCGCTTGACTGAATTAGCCGGTTGTGCGGGCTGAGCAGCCAAAATGGGGCCGGGTGCCCTGCATGACATGATTGCGCAACTACGCTTTACCAGCCACCCCAACTTGTTAGTGGGGCTGGGCAAAGCCGACGATGCGGCGGTATACCAGATTAATGCCACTCAGGCATTGGTCCAGACCGTCGATTTCTTTCCACCAATCGTCGATGATCCCTACGACTACGGCTATATTGCCGCAGCCAACGCATTGTCTGACATCTATGCCATGGGGGGCACCCCCATGCTGGCCTTGGCCATCGCCGCCTTCCCCGATAATCTGCCGGCATCGATTACCAGCCAGATTTTGCAGGGTGGCATTGATGCCGTGGCTGCGGCGGGTGCGGTGGTGGCCGGTGGCCATACCATCGTCGACCCTGAACCCAAATACGGCTTGTGTGTGACGGGGATGATTGATCCTGCCCGTGTCGCCCGCAAAAGCGATCTCCATATTGGTGACGTGATGGTGCTGAGCAAACCCCTCGGGACGGGCATCATCACCACCGCCGCCAAACGTAATCAGGTCGACCCTGCTGCGTATGCCGTAGCGGTGACTTCGATGAAGCAACTCAACGCCAATGCCGCCCAGGTCGCCATGCGCCACGGGGTGGTTTGCATGACCGATATTACCGGGTTTGGCTTACTGGGGCATGCCAGCGAAATGGTGCGCGACAGCGCCGTGGCGATGCAGATCCATGCCAGCCAATTACCGTTGTTGCCGACGGTGCGGGCCTTGGCAGATGCTGGTGTCGTACCGGGCGGACTAGGGCGCAATCGCATGCACCTGCTCGCCGATGGCACGTTGCAACTGGGCGCCGATGTGCCACCAGGGCTGCTCGATATCGCCGTCGATCCCCAGACGTCTGGTGGGTTGTTGTGTGCGGTGGCACCAGATGCGCTGTCCGCACTGCTGGCTGACGCCCACGAGATGGGGTTGGTGTTGACGGTGGTGGGTGAAGTTGTTGCTGGGCGCGGCGTGGCGCTAGTCATATAACAGAGACACGAAAGAGGATTGTGATGAGTCAAGTGCGATTAAGTAACCGACTGAGCCGTTTGACCCCGTCGGCAACCACGGCATTGGGTGGCAAAATCGCCGCCCTCAAGGCCCAAGGGATTAACGTGATTTCGTTTGGGGCCGGTGAACCTGATTTTGCCACCCCTGACGCCCTCAAAGCGGCAGGTATAAAAGCCATCGAAACCAATCAAACCAAATATACGCCGGTCGGTGGCCCCGCTGAGCTCCGCAAAGCAATCGCCGACCGCGTCAGTGGCGAAAGTAGCGTGCGCTACACCGCCAATCAAATTTCGGTGACCAACGGGGCCAAAGAAGCCTTGTTCTTGGCTTTTTTGGCGTTGTGTGACGAAGGCGACGAAGTCATCATCCCAGCCCCATACTGGGTGAGCTACGTCGACCAAGCCAAACTCTCGGGAGCCAACCCGGTGATTGTCGAAACCACCCAGGCCCAAGGCTTCCGCATGTCGGCCGCCCAACTCACCGCCGCCATTACGCCGCGCACCCGGGTGTTGATCCTCAATTCGCCATCCAACCCCACCGGCGCTGTCTATTCGGCCGACGATTTGGCAGCCATCGCCGCCGTGATTCGTCAGCACCCTCAGATTGTGGTGATGAGTGACGAAATCTACGATGCCATCATCTATACCGAATACGCCCGCTGGCT
>CANFUF010000022.1 GCA_947450095.1 Roseiflexaceae bacterium | reverse complement strand
GTGATTTTGGGGATGGAGGCGAGTCCCAACGCGCCAATCAGTGCCCCGGCCCCCGCCGCCGACAACAAAATCCCATAGCCTTGGGCACTAATATGCCAAATATCATCGGCAAAAATTGGCAAGAGTTGTTGATAGGAACGCCCAAAGATAGACATAATCGTTGATGTCAACAACAATACCCCCGTCAAACGGTGACTAATGGCAAAGCGCACGCCCCCCAGCAAGGCTTCCCCGAGGGTGGCGGTGCTGGGGGGGTGGGGAGCTTCAACGGGCATATGGGTAATCGCATAAATAACGGCAAAATAGCTGATGGCATTGCCAAAAAACAACCACCCTGGTCCCATCACGCCCAACAAAAACCCCGCTAAGGCTGGGCCGATAAGGGCGGCACCATTGTAGGTGGCTGAATTGAGTGCGAGGGCATTGAGCAGGTCTTCACGGGGGATCAACGTGGGAATGAGGGCTTGGCGGGTGGGATTATCAACCGCCAACAGGGTGGCGTTGAGGAAGGTGGCGATCAAAATAAGCCATGGGGTGTTGTGGCCTGAAAACGTCAATCCCGCTTGGAGCAAGGCCAGGATGGCCATGCTCCATTGGGTCACGCGCAATATGTTGTTCCGTGGCAGGCGGTCGGCCAAATAGCCCCCAATGGGGGGCAAGGCAATCATTGGGATGGCAAAGGCCAACCCCATCCAACCGAGGTAATGCGGGTCGTTGTTGGTCATTTTGTAGATGAGCCAATTTTGGGCTACATTTTGCATCCAGGTGCCCATATTGGACACTAACAAGCCACTCCACAACAAACGATACGGGCGGTGTCGCAAGGCGGGGTATTGGCGGGCAAACATGGCGTTCCTTTTTCATGCCCAACAAGGCAACTGAAGACGTAGATTAATCGAAACTCAACATGCCTTTGATGACGCCACTAGCCGGATTCCGCCAGTCATTCATCACCCCGGGGAGTTGTTCGGGGGTGGCGTGATGGGTGGCCCAGGCTGCCACATCGATACTTGGTAAGGCGGCGATAACAGCGTCGAAATCAATAGCCGTGGCGTTGCGACTGGCCAACACGCTGATTTCGCGGCGATGCAAATCGGGATCGCTAAATTGCAACATCCCTTGGACGATTCCCAATAACACCAACTTGCCGCCATGGCCTGGGATGGTAAATGAGGCTTCCATCGCTGCAGGATGGCCGGTTGCATCAATCACGATATCTGGTGCATGTCCATCAGATACGGCTTTGGCCGCGGCTACGGCATCAGTGGCGGGGTCGATGGCAGACCGCACCAAGTGGTGGGTGATGGCAAAATCACGCCGGATGGGGCTGGGGTCGATGGCACTGACCTGCAACCCACGAGCCCGGGCGGCCAAGGCTACGCCTAATCCAATCGGTCCGAGCCCGACGACCACGATGCGATCGTCGGCTTGGGGGGCGGCGCGGCGGACGGCATGGAATCCAATCGACAACATTTCAACCAGCGCCAAGCCATCGACGCTGACGCCGTGGGCGTGGTGCAGGTGGTCGGCAGGCAGGTTCAGGTATTCGCGCATGCCGCCATCGGTATGGACACCGAGCACACGCAATGATTCACAACAATTGGTCAACCCTCGTTGACAGGCTCGGCAGTGGCCACATTCGAGGTAGGGGCGTACCGCTACGGTATCACCGACGGCCACATTTTGCACACCAGCCCCACAGGCCACCACTTCCACGGCCAATTCATGACCAAGGATACGTGGATAACTAAAAAAGGGTTGCTTACCGGCAAAGGCATGTAAATCAGTGCCACAAATGCCGACACGGCGGACCCGTACTTGAACTTCGCCGGCGGATGGTGCGGCAGGGCGCTCGGCTTTGCCGAGACGCATGTCGCCAATGTCATGCAATACGAGCTGTCGCATTGAATACCTCTTCGGTGCAAATAAAGATTGTGCCCCGATTATGGCATAGTTTTGCAGAGGTGGTGACAGCCCGCTGGGGGTATTGACAGTGGTTGGGGTGTTTTTGGCTAGCGGAATGCAAAATGATCGCGGAAAAATGCTTCGTTTTTGTGGGAACCACAGGAGCGCCGCTCGATGAATGTGCTCGCAAGTTTGATATTGGCGATGTCGTGGTCTGGTTTTTGAATGCGTAAAATGAGGCGATTCACCGCAGTTTCGCCCATCAAAGTGGTTGGTTGTTCCATCACGGTAAAAAACGGGAATAGTACACTCGCGTATTCTAAGTCGTCAAATGAAACCAATCCGATGTCGTGGGGAATGCGTAATTGCCGTTCGTTGCAGACTTGCACTACCCCCATTGCTGTCATTGCATTAATGGCCATAATAGCATCTGGGCGTTCGTTTCGTTGACATAATTGTTGCGTCGATGCATACCCGGGCAATGCCAGAGAGGGGTTTTCTTCGAACACCAATGATGAATCAAAGGGAATACCAGCCGTATCGAGTGCCAAGCGGTAGCCGTATAAGCGGTCTCGTGAGGTCGAAATACGGTTGTCGCCACTAATAAAGGCAATCCGGCGATGGCCGAGAGCAATCAAATGCTGGGTAATATACAGTGCAGCTTGTTGATTGTCACTTTGGACCACATCAATGGCCAAATTAGGGATTTCACGGTCTATCAAGATGATTGGACAATGTTCTTTGGTAAACAATTGCAAAGTAGGAGCGGAGGCGTCATTACTTGGGGCAATGATAATGCCATCAACTCGGCGGGCAATCAAATCAGACAAGTAGCGTTTTTCGAGGGCGATATCGCTCCGACTATTACAGATAATGACACGATAATCGTGATGATTGGCTGCTTGTTCGACCCCAAGCCCGATTTTGGTGAAAAACGGGTTGCCAATATCAGGCAAAATCAGCCCAATGGTATGCACATTTCGCCGAGTTCCTTCACGGGGTTGTTCGGGTGGGTTATAGCCTAACTCGCGAATTGCCACCAAAATCCGTGCCCGGGTATCGGAATGTACCGATACCGAACCGTTAATGACGCGCGAAACCGTCATGGGTGATACATTGGCGCGTTGGGCGACATCGCGTATCGTTGGGATTGATGCAGATCGGCGTGTTGGCATTCAATTATCTTGCTTCAAGGTAATACAATTAATTAACGATTGTTATCCAATTTAAACTGGTATTCCTTCGCTTCTATTACTATAGTATGTTCATTCTTTACCGTCAAATAATGCGGTATTGATGCCAAAAATACGTGTGACACTGCACGCATCCGTTGATTACAGATAGCGTGATTATGATGATTACGAAAGGCGTAGCGGTCGAATATTTTTGTATATGTAATTCAATGATTAATTCGCCAAAAAACAATGGACGCCATGGTTACGGAGCGCTTCGATGATGGTATTATCGGCTGCAAAATCACTAATGAGGGTGTGAATTTGGTTGGTGGGGATGAAGGGATATTGGCCGACGCGATTTAATTTGCTCGCATCGAGCAATGCAACGGTGCGCCGACATTGTTGATGGATGATTTGTTTGGCGTCGGCTTCTTCACGACTAATCTCGGTTAATCCCGTGCGCACACTAATCCCGTGTGCCCCAAAAAATCCCGTGGTAATTCGTAATTGTTGAATCAATCCGATGGAGTGCAGATCGACGATTGATTGGGAAATATGGCGTATGCGCCCACCACAAATAACGACATTGATGGTAGGGTATTCGATTAATGCGTGGCTTACCGAGAGGCTGTTGGTAACGACGGTGAGATCACGTCGCCGCCCCAAAAACGGCACCAAGGCAAAGGTGGTACTACTTGAATCAATAAAAATCGTATCGCCGTCGTTGATGAGTCGCGCTGCATAGCGCGCAATCGTGACTTTGGTATCGGGTTGTTGTTGGGTACGTGCGGCGAGCGATAATTCGAATTCGCGGTTGCGAATAGCTCGCGCCCCGCCATGGGTCCTGGTAATCAATCGATGCTGTGCGAGAAGCTTCATGTCGTTGCGAATGGTGGCTGCCGAGACGGTGAATTGTTGCACGAAGGCTTCGATTGGTAGCTCGTTGTGTTGTTCAAGTGCATAGAGTATCGCACTGCGCCGCTCTTCACCTGATTGCTTGGCCATGACGTGATATTCCTCCGTATCGGATATGGTCTATTGTAGCCCGAGTTGGGATATGTGCGTATACATGAGTAAATATTATGAAATCATAAGATTTGACATTTTTAACCATAAAACATACGATAACCGTAATATTTTGTGATTGCACAATGGAGTGACAATGAGTGCCCGCACCAAAGAGCGTCGTGAGCGGATTGTGACACTTGCGAAGCAAGATGGCTTTGTGAGTGTCGTTGAATTAGCACAACTTTTTCAGGTATCCGAGGTGACGATTCGGAGCGATCTCGATGTACTCGAATCGCAAGAATTACTTACTCGTACCCACGGCGGAGCTTTTTGTAGTGAACAACGCCGACCTGGCCGCAATAACGGCATCCCAGGTCGGGCGGAGCGGGTGGCCAATGGGGCATTGGCGTTGATCGATGATTATGACGCCATCATGATTGAAGGTGGCGATGCGGGATTGTCGTTGGCATTGCGCTTGCAAGAGCGCCGTGGTTTGATGGTCTATAGCGATAGTATTGATATAGCGGTACAACTGGGAAAGTCAACGCATACCACCGCCCTGCTTGGTGGTGTGATTGCCGATGGGCGCAGTATTGGTTGGCCCGATGCCAATCAGTTTTTGCCTGCAGGGGTGCGGGCGCGCTGTCTTTTTTTGTCGGGGCTTAGCCAAGACGAACTTGGGCGTGATGTGGTGGTGCGGCGTGACACGTTGCGCCGGCGCATGATGGATGTCTGTGATCAAGTGGTGTTGATGGTCGAAAGTGCTGATTTGGCGGCGTGGGTCAAACGTGATCAGCAAGGTGACTTCGAGCGCATCACCCGGATTATTACCGATGACGCCATTGATAGCGCCACCATTACCCGCCTGGCCGGGACTGGCATCCCCATGACGATATGTGGCACGGCGAGTCGCCGCCATGTCGAAAACATGCCGGTGCGGCGTTGGCGGATTGGCTTTGCCAATCAAGACGAGCGCCTGCCCTTTGCGGCCGCCGTGCGCAGTGGTATGGTCACCGCCACCGCACAGGCCGGGGTTGATTTATTGTTGGCAGACAATCGCAGCGATGGTGATGTGGCCTTGACCAATGTCGAATCGTTCATCAAGGCCCAAGTCGATTTGGCAGTGGTCTTTAACACCGATGCCCGTGCCAACAACATGATTGTCGAGGCGTTGCGCCAAGTCAATGTACCGGTGATTGCCATTGACATTCCCATTCCTGGGGCGACGTTTTTTGGGTTCGACAATTACCGCGCTGGGTTGATGACGGGGCGCTTGTTGGGGCAGTACGTCCGCCGGCAATGGCATGGGGTGGTCGATGTGGTGTTTTCGTTGGGCTTGCCTATTTCGGGACCGGTGCCGGCAGCCCGTATGCAAGGGCAAATCGATGGTTTGCGTGAGCAGATTAGCCTGCCCGACAATCGGATTATCCACCTCGATAGCCGCAACACCAGCGTCGATTCGTGTGCCGCCACGCGCCAAGCAATCAAAAAAATCCGCCGTAGTGATCGGGTGGTGATTGTAGGAATTAACGACGAGGCGGTGCTAGGCGCATTGTCGGCCTTTGCCGAAGATGGCACCTTAGCTCGTTGTGTCACTGCGGGACTTGGCGCCGATGTCGATGCCTTACGGGAATTACGCCGGCCGAATAGTCGCATGATTGGCGCGGTAGCGAGCTTCCCCGAGCGCTATGGCGAACGGGTGGTGGAACTCGCCTGTGCGATTTTGCAACGCCGAGCTGCACCACCAGCCCGTTATACCAATCATTGCTATGTCTTGTCAGACGAAACGATGCGCTTGGTTGACTTGGCGGCGTTGCGTGGCAGTGTGGTTTCTGCCAGCGAATATAGTGCCCAACGGCGCACGTAGTAGTAGAGACGCAGCAGGCTGCGTCTCTACTATGTGACGATATTCTTGTAGAATAGCCATGTGAATGAACAATGAAGTGATATCTCCCACCAGACAAAGGAGTCCCCTCATGGCAGATGTACCCGGATATGCGGCGCTAGCCGAATCACTAAACGCCCAAGGACTTGATGTGGCCGCCATTAAAGCCGCCCTCAAAGCCCAAAAAATCGAAACCCCTAGCTGGGGCTATGCCAATAGCGGCACGCGCTTCAAGGCATTTGCCTGGCCAGGAGCGGCCCGTACCACCCGCGAAAAACTCGACGATGCAGCCATGGTACATCGCATGACCGGCATCGCGCCATCAGTGGCAGTCCACATCCCGTGGGACAAACCTGAAGATGGCGATTATACCGGCATGTGTCAATATGCCGAACAACAAGGGATTGCGATTGGCGCCGTCAACCCCAACGTCTTCCAAGATGACCAATATCGCTTGGGCTCACTGGGTAACCCCGACAAAAGCATCCAAGAAAGTGCCCTCGACCATATGCTCGAGTGTTGCGATATTATGACCAAAGTCAAAAGCACCGCTTTGAGTTTGTGGTTTGCCGACGGCACCAATTACGCCGGCCAAGATAGCCTGCGTGGTCGCAAACGGCGCTTCGAAGAGGGCCTCACCCAGGTCTACAAGCAACTGCCGGCCAATGGGCGCATGTTGATTGAGTACAAGTTTTTTGAGCCGGCCTTCTACAGCACCGACATCCCCGACTGGGGCACGGCCTATGCCTGGGCGCTCAAGTTGGGACCACAGGCCCAGGTGCTGGTCGACCTCGGCCATCATGCCCAAGGGGTCAACATCGAGCAGATTGTGACCTTTTTGTTGGATGAAGGGCGCCTCGGCGGCTTCCACTTTAACAATCGCAAATACGCCGATGACGATTTGATTGTGGGTAGCACCAACCCCTACGAACTCTTTTTGATTTACAACGAATTGGCTGGCGCCGAGTTGGGGCACGACGAGCCGTCACGGAGCTGTGCCCGTGACGTGGCTTACATGCTCGACCAGTGCCACAACATCGAAGGCAAATTGCAAGCCATCATCTATTCGGTGCTCAACTGCCAAGAAGCCTATGCCAAGGCCTTGATTGTGCCGCGCCATACCTTGGCTGGCATCCAACAAAACGGTGACGTGCTGGCAGCCCATCGCTTGTTGAGTGATGCCTTTCGCACCGATGTACGCCCGTTGTTGGCGCAAGTGCGGCTCGAGATGGGTGTGCCGACCGACCCCATTGCGGCCTATCTGGCCAGTGGCTACGAAGCCAAAATCGCCCGCGAACGGGGTTTGGCTGATGCATCTGGCGGTTTCCAATAAAAAAACTCCACGGGCAGTGGTGAATTGGTATGCGTGGTGGGACGATTGTCCCACCACGCGTATCTTTTTGGCCCGCCCAAACGGTATTCCTCGCAAATCGTTTGGTTGCGAAAGGAATAACCGATGGAGCGCCGTGTATTGGTGGTGGCGTGGGACGATACCTCACTCCGTGAGGCAGATCCCGAATGGATGGTGGTCGCCAAAGAAGCGTTGCGGTTGAGTGTCGGGCGGATTGGCTGTATCGCCTTGGGGTGCAGGGTGACCACGGTGGGGGTGCGCTTGGTCATCGAATGCAACGACCAACACGCCCCAGGGGAGCTAATCGAATGGGTGCGGGCGGCGGCCCGCTTTGCAGTAACTAAGTACCTCGGCTATGGGCCACAATGGGATGCACCCTACCGCTTTGCCTGGATTAGTGGTCCGGCCGTGGCCGAGGAAATTACTGCCTGCTTGACGGCCAAATAACCGATGGGAATGGCGTGATTGTCGTCACTGTATGCCCCCCCACCTCACCCGTAATGCCAATAAAGGCATTACGGGTGGGTGGCACATGGGCAGGCGCTGGGTACAGGTGCTGGTGTGGTACTGCCCGGCAGCGCCCGTATAGTTTTTGCCAAAATGAAAAAACAGGTTACAGCGGAATTGGGCTGGAGATGTATGAAACGCTGAATGGGTATGCTAAAATACGAGCATCCATTTATATTTTGGAGCACCGCAATGAAGCGCACCACGTACGTTGTTGATACGACCAAAAGCCTACACGCCCTATTGCGGCCGTTGCCGCTCCAAGGGGTGCAGTTGCGTGATACCTTTTGGGCACCACGCATCCATACTAATGCCCATGTGACCTTGCCGTCGCAATATACCCACTGTGAAGAAACCGAGCGGATTGCCAACTTCCGGCGCGCGGCTGGTCGTGAAGAAGGCGAATTCGTCGGCTTGTTTTTTAATGATTCAGACGTCTACAAATGGCTCGAAGCGGTCGGCTCGAACGACGTCATCAGCGATTCGCCGGCGTTGCAAATCATTGCCCGCTCGGTGGTGGCCGACATCGTTTCGGCGCAACGCAGTGACGGCTACCTCAACTCGTACTTTAGCAAAGCGCGGAGCGACGAGCGCTGGACCAACTTTGACCTGCACGAAATGTACTGTGCCGGGCATTTGATGCAAGCCGCCGTCGCCATTTATCGCGGCAATGGTGACCGCGTCGCCCTCGATGCGGCCTGTGGCATGGCCGACCATATCGATGCCACCTTTGGGCCGGTAGATCAAGGCAAACGCCCCATCACTGACGGCCACCCCGAAATCGAACTGGCGCTGGTCGAGCTCTATCGCGCCACCAACAATCAACGCTATTTGACACTGGCCGACTTTATGGTATCGGTGCGGGGCGCCAACCAAATCCGCAACAAAGTGTTTGACTATGATTATTACCAAGACCATGTGCCGTACCGCGACCTCGATGTGGTGATTGGGCACGCCGTGCGTATGCTTTATTTGGCGGCAGGGGCGACCGATGTCTGGCTCGAAACCGGCGACGCCTCGCTCAAACGTGCCATCGATGCCCAGTGGCTCAATTTGACCCAAAAGCGCATGTATGTCAGTGGTGGGATTGGCTCACGCTGGCATGGCGAAGCTATCGGCGATGATTACGAATTGCCCAATGACACTGCCTACACCGAAACCTGTGCCGCCATTGCGTCAGTGATGTGGAATTGGCGTTTGCTCCAAGGCACCGGCGAAGCGCGCTATGCCGATTTGCTGGAATGGACGCTGTATAACGCCGTCATGCCGGGGCTGTCGCTAAGCGGTAGTGAATATTTCTATCAAAATCCGTTGAGCAACAACGGTAGCCACCGCCGTTCGGCTTGGTTTGGCTGTGCTTGTTGCCCACCCAACGTGGCGCGTTTGTTGGCGCAACTGGGCAGCTACGTAGCCAGTGTCGATAACGACACACTGTGGATCCATACCTACATCCAAGGGTCAATTGACACCCGCGGCAGTGGCTTGGATGCGGCAGTGCAGGTCACCACCGACTATCCTTGGGATGGGCGGATTCGCGTCAGCGTGACCCGCGGTGGCCAATGGGGCTTGAAATTGCGCGTGCCTAGTTGGGCCAGTGGGGCGACGGTGCTCATCAACGGCGAACGGCGTGCGGCCCAACCCGATAGCTATGTAACCATCCGCCGAGCGTGGCAGATTGGGGACGAAGTGGTGTTGGATTTGCCGATGAATCCGCGCCTGATGAGCGCACATCCCGCCGTGCAAAACAACGCCGGGCGGGTGGCGGTGGCCCGCGGACCGATTTTGTATTGTGTCGAACAAGCCGATCATGAACAGCCGGTAGCGAGTCTGCATATCGATGCCCGCACCAAATGGCAGGTGGTCGATGGTCCGAGTGCCCTCGGGCATCACAAAGCGCTCCACGCTAGTGGCACCACGGTGGCAACGCCAGAAGGCGCGTTGTATGCGCCGTGGCGACGCGATGCAGGCAGCCCGGTGACGTTGACCTTGATTCCGTATCACTTGTGGGCCAATCGTGAAGCTGGGGCGATGAATGTATGGATAACGGTAGAAAACCAATGATTGTCGGCATCGACCTCGGTGGCACCAAAATCGCCTATGCCTTGGTCGATAGTGCCACCGGTAGCGTACGGGCGCGCCATGTCGCGCCCACCAATTCGCAGGCTGGTGCCGCCGATGTGCTCGCACGCATGGTGACGCAGATTACCCAGTTGTGTGCCGATGCCGAGGTGGCGCTGACGCAGGTCAGTGGCATCGGCATCGGCGTGCCGGGGGTGTTTGATGACGCCACCGGCCATACCTTGTTTTTGCCCAACCTCGTCGGCACTTGGCGGGATGTGGCGGTGGGTCCGACCTTGACCGCCGCCCTCGGCGTGCCGACCTGGCTGATCAACGACGCCCGGGCCTTTGTGCTGGGCGAGGCGGTGTATGGTGCGGGGCGGGGCTACGACAATGTGGCGGGATTCACCGTCGGCACCGGGATTGGTGGCGGGGTGGTGATCCACCAGCACCTCTACCTCGGTATCGACGGTACCGCCGGGGAATTTGGCCACCAAACCTTGGCAGTCGACGGGCCGCAGTGTGGCTGTGGCAATTATGGCTGCCTCGAGGCCTTTGCCAGTGGCCCGGCCATGGTGGCCCAAGCCCAACACCTGTTGGCGCACCAGCAAGCCCCTCAATTGGCCGAATTACTAGCGGCCGGGCACGAATTAACCCCGGCGCTGTTGTGCCAGGCCGGCGATGCCGGTGATACGGCAGTGGCGGCGCTCTTGCAGACGGCCTACCGTTATCTCGGCACTGGCGTCGCCAATGTGGTGTCACTGTTTAGTCCCAATGCGGTGATTATCGGGGGCAGTGTGGCCAATCTCGGTGAGCCGTTGTTTGCAGCGGTGCGTCGTGAGGTTGCCACCCGTTGCAAAGCGACGCCGGTTGAGCGTATCGCCATCGTGCCTGCCGCCTTGGGTGGCGATGCAGGGGTGCTAGGGGCGGCCTGTTGGGCGGCGCATCGCAGTGGCCAACAGCAATTTTCCCCACTAACAAAGGAATCGCTATGATTGACTACCAACCACGGAATCCCCGTGCGTATCACCCGGCCATTGCCTTGATTGGTTGTGGGGGGATTACCCAGCATCATTTGACCGCTTACAAAAACGCCGGCTACAACGTCGTGGCACTATGTGATGTGGATGCGGCGCGGGCCGAAGCTCGGCGCCAAGAATTCTTCCCAGCAGCCCAAGTCTACACCGACGTCCAAGCCGTATTGCGCCGCGACGACATCGAAGTAGTCGACATCGCCACCCATCCGGCGGACCGCGTGCCATTGTTGCATGCGGCGTTGGGTGCCCGCAAGCACGTGCTCAGCCAAAAACCATTCGTGCTCGATTTGGACGAAGGCGAGCGCTTGGTCGAACTAGCCGAGCGCAACGGCGTCAAACTGGCCGTCAATCAAAATGGTCGTTGGGCGCCGCACGTGGCCTATATGCGTGGGCTGGTGGCGGCAGGGCAGCTCGGTGCGATTAGTAGCGTCGATTTGTCGGTGCACTGGGACCATAACTGGGTGGTGGGGACGGTGTTTGATGGCATCGACGATTTAGTGCTGTACGATTTCGCCATCCATTGGTTCGACATGGTGACTTGCTACTTGCCCAATCAAACCGCCGAACGGGTCTATGCCCAGGTGCGGCATAGTTCTAGCCAAAAAGCCCGGCCGCCGTTGCTCGCACATGTGGCAGTGGAATACCCCCACGCCCAAGTCAGCATGAGCTTCAACGCCGATACCCGTATGGGTAGTCACGACCGCACCCACATTGTGGGGGATGCAGGGGCGGTGTTGAGTAGCGGCAGTGGTCTGCAAGCACAACAGGTGACGGTGTATGGAACAGCAGGTGAGACAACGCCCACCTTGACGGGTGCCTGGTTCCCCGACGGCTTCCACGGTACGATGGGTGAATTGTTGTGTGCCATCGAAGAAAACCGTCAGCCATCCAATAGCGGTGCCAACAATCTGCAGAGCCTCGCCTTGTGTTTTGCCGCGATTGCCAGTAGCCGGGACGGCGTGGCGTATCGCCCAGGCGATGTGCGGCGCTTACCATAATCGCGTGTTTTTTGATGAACGATAAACAAAGGAGCATGACAATGAAGACATGGAAGTTTGTAGGGGTGAATTTTGACCATATGCATATGGGTGACTTGCTCCGCAAGGTGTATGAGCACCCCAATGCCGAAATCGCCGGTATCTGCGATGCCGATCCGGCTCGTATGCAAGCCGCCATCGCCAACTTCAATATCCCGGCTGACAAGGTCTTTACCGATGTCGATGCCTGTATGAAGGCCACCCAGCCCGATGTGGTGTTGCTGTGTGCCGGTACGGCCTTTCATGCCGACTATGTAGAAATGTTGGCGCCGTACGGGGTGAATATTTTGGTTGAAAAACCATTCGCCGCCACCTTGGCCCAAGCCGACCGCATGATTGCCGCCATGACCAAATCGGGCAAACAGATGATTGTCAACTGGCCGTTAGCGTGGTACCCGCCCCACCTCACCGCCAAACGCCTCATCGACGAAGGGGTGATTGGCAAGGTTATGGAAGTGCACTACTACGATGGCAATCGCGGCCCGTTGCACCATGTAGCCGATAAACTCGAAGTATCGCCCGAGGAAGTGGCCCGCCAGAAAAACTTAGCGTGGTGGTACAAAAAAGAAGCGGGCGGTGGCTCGATGCTCGACTACCTCGGCTATGGCGTGACCTTGGGGACGTGGTATCACGGTGGCGACAAGCCGCTGGAAGTCACCGCCGTGGTTGACGAACCGTTGGGGCTCGAAGTCGACGAGCACAGCATTACCATAGCCCGCTATGCCAAGGGCTTGTCGAAATTCGAAACCCGCTGGGGCGCCTTTACTGACCCGTGGACGCACCAACCACAACCCAAGTGTGGTTTTGTGATTGTCGGTACCGATGGCACGATTGCCTCGTACGACTATGAGCAGACCATTCGGGTGCAAACCCGTGCCAAGCCTGAAGGCTTTGTAATGCCGGTTGATACGTTTGGCTCACCGATGCAAGACCCCATCCAAAACTTTATCCACACGTTATCCACAGGTTCTCCCATCCATGGACCGTTGTCGGTCGAGATTTGTCGGATTGGTCAACAGATCGTCGAAACGGCAGCCTTGAGTGCCCAAACCAAACAAACCCAGAAATTAGTGCAATAAAAAACGTATTGAGGCGCAATAAACGACGAATATCGTTTGTTGCGCCTCAGTGAAATCGATAGACACAGGGAGCATGTATGACACATCTCGATCCGGCGGAGCGCTATTTGGACGCAGCGTTCCAAATTTTGCACGACATCAAAGCCAGCCAGTTGCCTGCCATCCGTGCCGCGGCGCATATCTGTGCTGACGCCATTGCGGCGGGTGGATTGGCTCATCTATTTGGGACGGGGCATTCGCGGATTCCCGTCGAAGAAATTTATCCACGCCACGGCAGCTTCCCCGGCTTCCACCCCATCATTGAACTTTCGCTAACCAATCACACCCAAGTGGTAGGCAATAACGGCCAACGCCAAGCCATGTTTCTCGAAAAATTAGAGGGATTTGGCGAGGTGATTTTGCGCAATTTTGTCTTTGGGGCACACGATTGTATGCTGGTTTTTTCGAATAGCGGCGTCAACGGCGTCGTGATTGATGTGGCACTTGGCGCCAAAGCCCGTGGCATGAAAGTGATTGCCGTGGTGTCGCTGGCGCATTGTCTCGGCTCTCCCATCAAACACAGCTCGGGCAAACGCTTGACAGACATCGCCGATGTCACCATTGACAATTGCTCGCCGTTGGGCGACGCCATGGTGACGGTGGATGGTTTGGCCGAGCCAGTGGGACCGGGGTCGTCGGTGGGCTATGTGACGGTGGTCAACATGCTCAAATGTTTGGTGGCCGAAGAGTTGACTGCTCGTGGCCAGCCGCCGCTCGTACTGACGAGTAGCACCTTGATTGGGAGCAAAGCCTCCGCTGAATTATTTGACCGTAGCTATGATGAATTTCGCGCGCGGATTGCGCCACTATACGGCGCACAGCCCCGCCAAGGAGAGTAACAAATGAAGCAACAACCACTGCGTACCAGTGTCATCGGTAGCTACCCCTTCCCGGCGTGGCTAGAATACGCCGCCGAGCATTTGGAAGATTTTGGGCGCGATGATATTGCCGAAATGCAACGCGATGCCGTAGTTACCGCCGTATATGACCAAACCAACGCTGGCCTCGATGTGATTAGCGATGGCGAACAGACCCGCCTCGATTTCAATTTGTCGTTTTATGGTTACATCAACGGCATCGCCCGTGAAGACGCCGGGGCGCGCCGCTATGGTCCCCCCGCCCACGACCAACGGGGCAAGCATGCGATTGTGGGGCCGATTGTTGCACCTCGTGGCCTCGGGGTGGTCGAAGAATACAAGCGGTTGGTAGAGTTGGCGCCAGCAGGCCCCACCCTCAAGGCCAGTGTGCCCGGACCATACACCTTGAGTGGACGCTTGTCACCCAACGCCAATTACCCTGATCGTTATGCCATCGCCGAGGCCTTGTTGCCTATCGTCCAAGCTGAATTGGTGGCCTTGGTGGCGGCAGGGTGTCGTGAGCTGACGGTTGATGAGCCCTCGATGAGCTGTTATGCCTTCAAAGAAGACACCGCCCGCATGGTTGATTTGTTTAACCGCACGGTGGCACCAGTGGTGGGCAAAACCCGCTTGTCGACCCATTTGTGCTTTGGCAACTTCAAAGGGCGGGCGGTGGGTCCACGCCAATATGCCCCCATGTTCCCGGCCTTTTATGGCATGACCGTCGACGAAATGCACCTCGAAATGGCGAGTCGTGAATTTGCCGAACTCGAAGCCATCGAACAAGTGGCCCAACACTTTGATGTGGCAGTGGGGATTGTGGACGTCAAGAGTTATTACATCGAAACACCCGCAGACATTGCCCACCGCGTACGGGCCTGTTTGCGCTATGCACCTGCCGATCGCTTGGTCTTTGCACCAGATTGTGGCTTGAGTCAGACTGCCCGCTGGGCCGCCAAACGCAAATTAATCAACATGGTGGCAGGAGTCAAAATCGTTCGGCAAGAATTGGGGATTGGCTAAATTATCTGGGGGGATGGTGATTCACCATCCCCCTATTGTTTTTTTGAGTGAGTGAGGACGCCATGAATATTACGATGCTGGGAACTGGCCTCATTGGGCGTTTTTATACCCAAACCATCCAACGGGGGCGGAGCACCGACAAAGTCACGACCGTTTATTCACGTACCCAAGCCAGTGCCGACCGCTTTGCTAAGGAATACGGCGCCACACTAGCCACCACCGATATGACTGCGGCCATCGCCGACCCGCGCACTGAGTTGGTGGTAGTGGGTTTGCCCAATCACCTCCACGAAGAAGCCGTGCTGGCCGCCGCCAAGGCCGGTAAAGGGGTACTTTGCACTAAGCCGTTGGGGCGGACGGCGGCCGAAGCGTACCGCATGCTCCAAGCGGTCGAAAAAGCCGGGGTGTTTGCGGGCTATCTCGAAGATTTGGTCTATACCCCCAAAACCCTCAAAGCGCTCCAGTCGGTCGCCGCCGGCGCGCTGGGCACTGTGCTCTGGGCTCGCTCGCGTGAAACGCATCCGGGACCACACAGCGATTGGTTTTTTGACAAACAATTGTCGGGTGGGGGTGCCATCATCGATATGGGCAGCCATTGTATCGAAATCGCCCGTAATTTTATCGGCAAACACATCCGCCCGGTCGAGGTGATGTGTTGGGGTGACACCCAAGTTCACCCCATCGATGCCGAAGATCATGCGGTGGGGATGGTGCGCTACGAAAATGGCGCCATGGGGCAATTTGAATGTAGCTGGTCGTTCCGTGGCGGGATGGATTTGCGCGACGAAGTCAGTGGCACCGAAGGGACGATTTGGTTGAACCACTGGTTACGCACCGGCTTCGAAATGTTTACGGCCACCGGTCAAAACGGCTATGTGGCCGAAAAAGCCGAAGGAGACAAGGGCTGGTTGTTCCCCGTGGGTGACGAAGAAGCCTCACTTGGTTACCCTACCATGTTTGATGACATGTTTGCCGCCTATGATGCCAAAAAAGCGCCCATGGAGACGTTTTATGATGGCTATGTGGTCAACGCTATCATGGATGCGGCCTATGCCTCGATGCAGACCAAGCGCTGGGAAGCGGTGCATCTGGCTGATTGGCGTGGTGCCAGCAATGTGCCTCATGTATCGGTGCGTCGTGACTTTGATGCTGATTATCATCTCATCAAAGAAGAGTTGATGCCTGATGGCAGCACCAAAGTCATTGTGCGCCACAAACAGACGGGGGCGCTGGAGCAGCGGGTGCAGCGATGATTGTGCCACTCCAAGCCGATGAACGATTTTTGGCAGATGTGACGGCGACTATGGCGCGCCGGCAGGGTGTGTCGTTGTGGTGGTTGGGGCAGAGTGGGGTTTTGGTGCATTATGACGGCGTCTGTATAGCCATTGACCCCTATTTGTCCGATTCGTTGACCCACAAATATGCCGCTACCGCCAAACCACATGTGCGGATGACGGCCCGGGTAGTTGACCCGGCGTTGTTGGCGATGGTGAGTGTGGTGACGTCGAGCCACAATCATACCGATCATCTCGATGCCGAGACGATTGGTCCGATGCGCCAGGCTAATCCGGAGCTGGCGGTGCTGTGTAGTGCCGCCAATGTCGATTTCGCTCAGCAACGCCTCGGCATGATGCCGACGGGGCTGGTGCTGGGTACGTCATACACTCACGGCCCGTTTGTGATTCATGCGGTGCCGGCGGCCCATAATCAGTGTGAGCAAGACGATGCTGGTCACGAGCGCTATATCGGGATTGTGGTTGAAGTGGGCGGTGTGACTATCTATCATAGCGGTGATACTTTGCGCTACGAGGGTATGGCCGAATTACTGCGCCGCTGGGTGATTGACGTGGCGTTATTGCCGATTAATGGCAATGACCCGGCCCGTGGAGTGGCGGGCAACCTTGATGGCGCAGAGGCGGCTCAACTCGCTCATGATATCGGGGCGCGATTGGTGGTACCATGCCATTACGACATGTTTGCCTTCAATACGGCGAGCCCGGCGGTGTTTGTGGATACGGCACGGCAACTGGGGCAAGCATATCGGGTGCTGCAGGCCGGTGAATGTCTCAATATGTGATGGTAATGCGAATTAAGGAATATACCGCATGAATGATGTGCCAAGTACGCCAGTGGCGCGTGGTGGCTGGATGTTGATTGGCTTGACGAGTATCAATATTGTCATTCAATTGATTGTGGCAGGGATTGTTAAATACTCGACCCAAGTGGCGTGGACGACGTTATGGGTGATGGCACTCATTTATGCGGTGGTATTGTTGTTGAATGGGGTGCGATTTGTTGTCTGGGGGGTGATTCATCAACGCTATCCATTGGGGATTGCCTATGCGTCGTCGGCGCTACTCTTCCCATGTATTGTAGCTTTGTCGGCCTATTATGGTGAGCCTGTGACTTGGCGCAATATTGCCGGTGTGGTGCTCGTGATGGTTGGCGTAATCGCCTTGGTCCGTGATGTTGACTAATGTGGGTTGATGAATCATTCACGAAAAGGACAAATCGATGGCATGGTTGTTGTTATTGGGCAGTGTGATTTTTGCCGTATTAGGGCAGTTGTTTTATAAACGTTATGGTTTGACTAAACGTTGGATCTGGTTGATTGTGGGGTTGGGTTTGTTTTGTTTGGCGGTACCGTGTACGATGATTGCCGCGCGTAGTTTGGGTATTGGGACGGTCTATGTCGGCACTTCGTTGTCATATATTTTAGCACCAATGTTGGGTTGGTGGTTTTTTGCAGAGCAGGTCAAACCGAGTCAGTGGAAATATTTTGGGTTGATTATGTTGGGGGTAATTGTGTATGCTTGGGTATAGGTATCGTATAATAAGCATGAAAAATAGCATGAATGATAATTAAAGTCATTTAGGAGCATCGTATGAACCAAATTATTGGGGAATTAAAAAAAATAATGCATATGCATACCATAATTATGTTGGGTATCAGTATCGTATTTGGCGTAGTGTTGTGGATAGTACCGATCCAAAAAACGGTGGACGTCGGAGGATTTGATGCACCTTGGGTGAGTGAGTTTTATGCACCGCAAACAAAAAATAACATAAGTTATCGTTGGTCACATGTTCCTGGACAGATCATAATTATGGGGGTTGGCGAAGGTGATTACAGTTTGCGTATTGTCATGCGCAGTGTGCAAACAACCCCAGTCTCGATTCGCGTTGATGGTGTGGTAGTCAACGTTGTTACGGTAAGTAACCAATTTGCAGAGTATACGATACCAGTGCAAACAGCACAACGGCATGTCGATACGATGATGGTGGAATTACATTGTGATCAACCTCAGATTGATGGAACCCGTCCCGTGTGTGTGGCAGTGGATCGTGTGACGCTTACTCCACGCGCAATTGCGATACCACCATTGTGGCCGTTGATTGCTACGGTGATGTTGTTGCTTGGTGTGATGGTATTGACATGGGAATATTGCCATGATTGGCGGTGGGTCGGTAGTGCAGTAATTGGTGTAGGCGTGATTTTTGCACTAGTTCCGTTATGGTTGCTAGTTGCGTTACCTTATTTGTTAATCATACTCTGTGCACTTGGAATTTGGAATTATAGTGTCAGCCAACCCGCAACTGTTTATTGGCAGGCAGTGCAATTGTGTATGGTTGCTGCCATTATTACGACGGTGCGGTTTGCCTTCCAAGGGAGCGTAGGCTTGATGTTGGAGGATGAAGGATACTTGTGGTATGGTTCGCAACGGATTTTGGCTGGTGAAATTCCAATCCGTGATTTCTATGCGTATGAACCATTTCGGTATATCTGGTCTGCGTTTGTGATGTTGCTTTGGGGAAGTCAAGGGATTATTTCAACACGCATTGCGACAGCGATTGTGGAATGGATTACATTGTCATGTGTCGGTATTGTTGCAATACAAGTAAAATTTTATTGGCGGACGATTGCATTTACGCTTGTTATAGCTGCTATGTTATTTTGGTTTTATCCACGATTCAAAATATTTGATCTGATGATTGTATGGTTGATGGCTGCGATATTTATTCATTGGATGCAATCGCCCTCGTTGCGTACATCACTGTGGGCTGGTATTTTGGTTGGATTTGCGGCAATATTGGGTCGAAATCACGGATTATATATGGGGATGGCTGGTATTTGTTGTGTTGTGTATTTATGGTTATCCCCGATGACCTGGCATCAACGACGTATTATTGCGATTGGATGGGGTAGTGGTGTGTGTATTGGCTATGCACCGATGGTATTACTGATGCTCATAGTGCCGTCATTTGGCAGTGCATATATTCATGAAGTATTTACAAATGCTGCTGATTGGGCTACCCCATATGCGTGGCCATGGCAGAGCAAAACAATCAGTGGGTGGTTTTATGGTTGGTGGCTTATTATTCCGACTGTATCGTATATTGCGACTCTATGCTATGTGGCGTGGCAACGCATTAAGCAGCGTGATACTTCAGTTGCCATGGTAGTTGCATGTATTTTAGGGGTGATATATTTACATCGGATTTATTTACGTGCTGACAATACACATTTGGCGCAGAGTTTAGGACCGTTCTTTTTATTAATGTTGATATGGGGCGCAAAGTTCGCGCGACGATGGCAGATTGTATTGATGGTAACCCTTTGTATGTGGAGTGGGTATGTAAATTGGCGTATGTTTTCGCAATCAACATTGGGGATTTTTGTGGATAGTCAAGAAGTAACGGTTAGTGGTGACCAGTTGACGGTAACCAATGCGACGGCAAAACAATTGGCGATGTATAACGCACTCCAACAAAAATATAATCCAACGCATTCGTCGTTTATGGCTGTGCCATATGTCCCTGGTATCTATGCGATGTGGCAACAACGTTCACCGATGTATTATAATTATGCAGTGGTTGCAGTGATGCTAACCGAATCATTTCAACAACAAGAAATTGCCGGTATTCGTCAAATGCAACCGCGATTTATTTTGGTGGATGATCAATCTCTTGACAACAACAAAGAACTACAATTTTCAAAGCAATATGCAGTTGTCGATCAATACATTCGTACACAATATGTGTTGGTTAAAGACCCTATTGTTGCCAAAAAAATGCGTTTGTATATCCCCAAACCATGATTATTGCGCAGAGTGTGCGGGGTTGGCGTATTTCATGTAGGTCGTAGCTTGAGTGCCTACATTGAAAATTAAGTCAAGTACGCTGACCCCATGCGCAAATTCACCATAGAGTTGCGTATATGGGGGACACCCGGAATAATCAGCGTATTCGAGCGTAATTTGAGCGTTCGTAAATAAGTCGTCTACAATATAGTCGCGCGCAGCTGGCCCCGAAATATCTGAAGTCCTTGGGCTGTTTTGATGAGATTGCGGTTGCGCCAATCACGGCGGGTGTATTGCATATCGTCATACAAAATAAACTCGTCAACGCGGGCAATTAAATCGAAATAGCCTTTCCACGGAATATAATTTGATTGCACAATGGCAATGGTTTATCTACCGATTTACCTGACGGCTACGACCACCTTATCACTCGTGAGTCGCTCTGCAAGCATCGGCAATGCGGCAATCAGCGTATCGACCCCTTTGCCAAACTCCTCGATACTGACATGCTCGTGGGCAGTATGATCGAGGCTTGAATCACCCGGACCATACGCAATAATCGGGCATTGCCAAATAGGCGCCACCACGTTCATATCGGCGGTGCCTGTTTTGCGTAGGTAGCCTGGCTTGCCGCCCACCTCGCGAATCGCCCGGATAAATGCGGTGGCGCACGGATCGTTTTTGCCAGACTGCCAGGCACTACAGGCATCGCGAAACAATAGCGTCGTATGGTCATCACCCAACTGGGCAATATCATCGATGAGGACGTCTATCATCGCCGCCGGTGGGATGCGGATGCCTACCATGGCCCGCGCCCAATCCGTCAACCCATCGCTCCCCGAGTGTATTTGGCGGAGCGATGGCAAAATCTGGTCAAACAACAACGGAAGGTGTTGGTTGTGTTGGGCACAGTAGTGCTGAATGCGTTGCCAGACAGCCATACACCGCTCGGGCGCCGATGGTTCGGGGCCGGCGCTGTGGGCGCTGCCTTGGGTGGTACTAATGTCGAGCAGCACCCGCCCTTTGTAGCCCAGCGTGACCCGTTCCCAGCCACTCGGTTCGCCGATGATACAGGCATCTGGGCGGTGGTGATGCGCCACATAATGCGCACCCCGCGACGTGGCGTATTCTTCTTCGACGGCGCCGACTAACGTCAATCGAAAGGGTAACTCGCCTTGAGCCGCCAAAACGGCTGCGGCGCAGATGAAGGCCACAAACGGCCCTTTGGCGTCGACGGTGCCCCGCCCATACAAATTGCCGTCGCGGATGGTCACGGGCACGTCGCCAGGCACGGTATCGATATGCCCCAGCAACATAATTTCGGGACCATGATCACCGATATGACCGACCGCATTACCCACCTTGTCGACATAACTGCGGAGCCCCCGTTGTGCCATCTGTGCCACCAAAAACCGCGCCACGGCAGCCTCATGCGTCGACACACTGGGGATGCGGACGGCGTCTGCCAGCAGTGCAATGTAATCGTGGTAACGGTCGTTGCTCATGCCAGCACCTCACAAATGATGGCGAGGGCCTGATCGATTTCGGCATCGCTAATCACCAGTGGCGGGAGTAACCGCAACACATTGGGGCCGGCGGGGAGCGCCAGCACGCCTCGTTCCATCAAGGCCACCAGCGTGGGCTGGACCCGTTCTTTGAGTTCGATGCCAATCAGCAATCCCCGCCCGCGTACTTCACGCACCTTGCTGAGCTTGCGCTCATTGAGGTATTCCCTGATGTAGTGTCCTTTGCGAGCGGCCTGGGCCGGCAAATCGTCGTCAAGCAAGGCTTTGAGGGCGGCGCGGCCGGCGGCACAGGCCAGCGGATTGCCACCAAAGGTCGAGCCGTGGCTGGCCGGGGTAAAGCCTCCCAGCGATTCGTGGATGGCAATGGCCCCCATCGGCACACCCCCCGCCATCGATTTGGCCATAATCAATACATCCGGCGTGACGCCGTCTTGCGTGACGGCAAACAGACTGCCGGTGCGCCCAAAGCCCGTTTGCACTTCGTCGACCAGCAATAGTGCCCCATGCTGGCGACAAATCTCGGCCGCCGCCGCCAGATAGCCCGGCGAGGCGGGGCGTACGCCCCCTTCGCCTTGGACCGGCTCGAGAATCACGGCGGCGGTTTGGTCGTTGACGGCGGCGGCCAAGGCTTCGATTTTGTCATAGGGCACATGGGTCACGCCGGGAATGAGGGGCTCGAACGGTTCGCGGTATTTGGGTTCATAGGTGGCTGATAGTGCGCCCATGGTGCGGCCATGAAAGGCCCGCATGGCGGCCACGATCTGCGTGCGTCCCGTGTGGAGGCGAGCAAATTTGAGTGCCGATTCGACCGCTTCGGTGCCCGAATTGCACAAAAAGAGTCGCCCCATGCCAGCCGGCATGGCTGCCCCCAGCTCGTCGAGGTAGGCGGCCCGTTGATCGTTGTGGAATATTTCGGGGCAACTAATCAGTTGCGTGGCTTGGTGTTGGATTGCGGCCACCACGGCGGGGTGGGCATGACCCAGATTGGCGGCTCCTTGGCCACCCACACAGTCGATGTATTGCTTGCCATCGGCATCCCACAGGGTGGCACCCAGCCCACGAACGATGGCAATGCCGCGCTTCCCATACGTACCGCTGGTGCGCACATCTTCGTGGCTGATGATTTCGGCGTTGGATTGGAAGGGTGATATACTCATGATTGCTTCCTCCACTGTGGGGCGATTGGTGCGCCCATTCCAAATACGAGGTGTGAAATGTCCCAAGAAATCCCGGCGATGGTGGTGACGCTGTTACACCAACGCCAAGCGATGCTGGCTACCGTGCACGAGGGTAATCCGCATGCGGGCATGGTGGCGACGACCGGTACTCCCGACGGTCACGCGCTGTTGCTCCACCTGAGTCAGCTGGCCGCCCATACCCGCCATTTGTTGGTGCATCCGGCAGTGGCGTTGCTGTGGTGTGAACCCGACCGTGCCGATGTAGCTGACGTGCAAACCTTGGCGCGATTGACCGTGTATGGCCAGGCTCAGTTGGTGGCCCGCGACGCTGCCGAATATGCCTCATTGCAAGCGATTTATCTGCGCCGATTTCCAACAGCCACGATGCTGTTTGATTTTCGTGATTTCAATCTCTTCAAGGTCGTCATTGACCATGGTCGATTTGTGGGGGGCTTTGGGCAGGCGCTGAATCTGTCGACCGCCGAACTACAACAATCAGTAGCCACTGCCGTTAGGCAATAATCGTCCCCTGCCCATTCAGGGCCTGCGAAATAGGATTTTGGATGCGGGCATCGGCCATAATCACCCGGCCCACGCCGCCGGCTAGTGCTTCACCGGCGCCCATCACTTTTTTCTTCATCCGCCCTTGCGCCACCTCCATGTAGCGCTCGATGTCAGCCCGGGCAATATGGGGAATCAACGAAGATTCGTCGGGGAAGGCGCTGAGCAGGCCGGGCACACTCGACAGCAACAACAAACTATCGGCTTTGAGGGCGATGGCGATTTGCGCGGCAGCTCGGTCACCATCTACATTCAAGGCATCTCCTTGCAGACTACAGGCGATAGGAGCGATAACGGGGCAGATGTTGTTGGCCGCCATCACTGCCAGCATACGGGTATCGACCCCCACAATCGTGCCGGTGCGGTCATCGCGGATCATCATCTGCTTGCCGTTTTCGACAATCCGCAGGGTGGCTTTGCGCTCGGCCTGCAAAATCCGCCCATCGAGCCCGCTACAGCCAAAGGCGTTGATGCCCCGTTGTTGCAACAATTCCACGATGCGTTTGTTGATTTTGCCGGCATAGACCATCATAAATACATCCATGGCGGCCTGGTCGGTATAGCGGCTGACATGCCCCGATGCAGTGGTGACGAAGCGCGGCGGCGTCCCTAGCGCGGTAGCCACGCGGTTGGTTTCGCTCGAGCCACCGTGTACCAGCACAATCTGTTGCCCTTGCTTGACCAGAGCGGCGATATCGTCGCAAAGCGCGGCGTAATCGATATCGGCTCCTCCCCCTACTTTGACGACAATCATAATGCTTCCTTTTGTGATTATTTTGGAAAAACACGTAGTGGCACAGCGGTGAATTAGTGTTCTTGACCGATGGTTGCCAGTGCCAGCGCACCAAAAATCAGCGTCGCACCGATATATAACCCGGGGCTACTTGGTTCGTGGAGCACCAGCAAGCCGATCAGCGACCCTACCACCGGCTGGATAAAGAGCGACATGGCCCCCAGGCTCGATCCGGCGCTCCGTAGCACCGTAAACCAAATCAAATAACTAATCACCGACGTAAAAATTGCCATGTAGACCACGGCCAGCCACCCCTGCCAGGTGGTGGCTGGGAATTGACCACTCACCACCGTATAGACGATAATCGGCACCCAAACAATCAGGCTACCGGTATAGGTCCAGCGCATCACCGTCAAGGGGTGGTAGCGTTGCGCCAAACTGGCTCCCAGCACCGTGAAAATCGACTCGCATAACAACGCCCCTAGTACCAGACTATTGCCCAACAAGCGGTTGGGGGCGTATTCACTATTGGGGGCACCGCCGAGGGTCAACACCACCACCCCCACAATCCCAATCACCAACCCGAGGCCACGGCGCCAGCCGAGATGTTCGCGGGCGATGAATACCGCCAGTAACGCAGTAAAAATCACTTCGCCGATAATCATCAACGACGAATCGGTCGCCGTGGTCAGCGACAAGCCACTATAATCGAGCATTTGGGCACCAGCTACGGCGATCAAGCCGAGGCCGGCCAGTCGCCAGCGTTGGCCACTACTCACCATTTCGGCCGGTGCGAAGCCGGTGAAGCGCAATCCCCAAAAACAACCACTCGCAATCACTACCCGTAAGCCGGCCAAGAGTAATGGATCAAACTGGGCAATCGCCAATTTGCCCACGGCGTGCGACGAGCCCCAGATAATGTTGGCGATGGCCAACAACAAAAACGCAATCAGTGGATTCATGCCGGCACCGCACTTTGGCGCGACGCCACACTCACGAAGGGCTGAATAAACAATCCTACCGTGGTGGCATTGGCCCTGATGATTTCAATGTCGGTTGTTAGCATTGCATCTACCCATACTCGTGAACCCTTATCTGGCCCCCAACAGACATTAGCTACAATCAACCCCATATAGGCGAGTGTCGACTGTGTGCTCATAGTTCGTCGGCCTTGCGGTCTAACATGGCCACTTCACTAGGGGCTGGTTCGGGGATACTGGTAACGATGAGTGCCCCCAAAATCAACACACCGCCGATGATAAACGACAGCGTGAGGGGGTCGCCCATTACTTTGATGCCGATAATCGCCCCTACTACTGGTTGGGCCAGTAGCGCCACCGCTGCCGCACTCGCCCCTACTCGGCGCACCGCCGTAAACCACAAAAAGTAGCAGAGCACCGAGGGAATCAGCGCCAAATAAATCGTACCGAGGATGGTGGCGGTGCTAAATGCTGGGAATTGTCCCGTCACAATGTACCAAATGATGATGGGAATCCAGACAAACATGCTGATGCCATTGACCCACGCCAACATGCTAACCGAATCGTTGCGCTCGAGGAAGGCTCCCCCGCGCACCGTGTAATAGGCTTCGCAGGCCAGACAACCCAGAAAGAGGAGGTCGCCAAGGAAGCGATTAGGGGCGGCTTCAGTGTTTTGATTAGCAGAACCGCTAATCAAAATCACAGCGCCAATGGTGCCGATGATGGTGCCGATGACCCGCATGCGCGTGAATTTTTCACCAACCAAGATGTAGGCCAGGATTGCAGTGAAAATGACCTCGCCGATGATGAGTAATGATGCATCCGAAGAGGTGGTGAGCTTGATTCCGCTATAGCCCAGCATATAGCTCGCTACCACGCCAATCATGCTCAAGCGCGCCATCGGCCAGCGATCACTGGTGATGATGGCGGGGCGGCGCGTCAGGCGCTGGATGAGCATCATGATGGCGCCGGCAATGCTGAGGCGCAAGGCACTGAGCAAGATGGGTGGGACGGTTTCGAGGGCTACCTTGGCGATAGCATGTGAGCTCCCCCACAAAATACAAGCAATAATCATCCCGGCAAAAGCCAAATTCGCGCGATTCATGCAGGCCAAACTTTCCAGTTAATAAGGGTGCAAACCAATCATCTCGAGGGCAGTGGTTTCGGGATAGTCACACATCAAATTGAGGCATTGCACGGCGCTCCCGGCAGCCCCTTTCATCAGATTGTCTATTGCACAAATGCTGACGATCCGGCCGCTTTGTTCGTCGAGGTCAAAGCCCACATCGGCCAGATTGGTGCCACCAAGCAATTTGGGTTCGGGCAGGCGGTGGAATCCGGTGCGCTCGCGCACGATGCGCACAAAGGGTTCGCCGCGGTAGCAGGCGCGATAGGCCCGCCACAAGGTTTTTTCATCGACCGCTTGGCTGGGCAGACAATGCACCGTCGCCACTGCGCCCCGTACCAATTCCACACTGGTAATGCTGAGGTGGACGTTGCTGAGCCCGGTGGCTTGCACAATTTCGGCGGTATGGCGGTGGCCGGTGGGTGCAAACGAGCGCACCACGCCACTCCGTTCGGGGTGGTGTGAGCCGTCGTTGCCTTGGGCGCCCCCTTCAGATGAGCCTACTTTGACATCGCTAATCACCACGTCGTTGCCGGTGATAATGCCCGCTTTGACCAACGGCAACAACGCCAAATTAGTGGCAGTCGCATTGCATCCCACGCCGCTGACGTAGTTGGCGCCGCGCAGGGCCTCACGGTTGAGCTCGGGGAGGCCGTAGACAAAGCGGTCAAGCCATTGGGGGTTGGGGTGGGCTTCGCCGTACCATTGGTCATAGTCGGCGGGATTGCGCAGACGGAAGTCAGCTGAGCAATCGATGATTTTTGGCGCAAGTTGGGCGTATTCGGCGATGCGTTTGGCAGCAGATCCGTGCGGCAACGCCAAAATCAATACATCGCAGGCCTCGAGTTGGCTTTGACTCGTAAAGGTCAAATCAGTCACGCCACGCAAATGGGGGTGAGGACCGCTGACCGGTTTGCCGGCCAAGCGTTCTGAGGTGACTTGGTGGATGCTGACTTGGGGGTGGCGCAAGAGCAAGCGCAACAATTCGCCCCCCACATACCCACTCGCCCCCACAATCGATACACGGGTCATGGTGTGCTCCTTGGCGCAATGATGCCCCGTTGGTAGGCATCGGCCCACAATACGGCGGTGAGGGTCAATCCGTCACGAATGGCGTTTTGGCCAATCAAATCCCAGATTTCACTGGGCATGACCCAACGCGCCGACATGATTTCGTTGGTGTCACTAATCACGCCGGTTTGGTTGGCATCATGCCCGATATAGACGTGGAATGTTTGATTGCTACTGCCGTTGGCGGGGTGGTATTCACCGAGGTAGGTATAGTGGTCGGCCACACAGCCACTCTCTTCCCAGAGTTCACGGGCGGCGGCAGTAGCATGATCCTCGTCGGGGTCGACCCGTCCCGCCGGGACTTCCCAGTGGGTACGATCGACGATAAAGCGGTAGTGCTCGACCAGCATGATGGCACCATCGGCCCGCACCGCCACTACCCCCACCGCTGGGCGGGGGTAGTCGACCACATGGTGCCCGACGATGACGCTCCCGTCAGGGAGCTGCACGTCGTCTTGGTGCAGGCTGACCCAGTCGCTTTGATGCAACGTGTGGCGCCGCAACACTTGCCATGGTCGTTGGCTCATAGACCGCTCCGTTTGCCTTGGGCCACCTCGATGGTATATTCCACGATGCGGCCGGGGATATTGACGCCGGTGGGGGTGATGCTATTGCGGAACTCCATGGTGTAGTTGACTTCATTCACCAAAATCTGCCCGTCGCTACTTTCGAGTAAATCGATGGCTACCACTCCTCCACCTACTGCTTGAGCTGCCGCCACACAAATGTCGGCGATGGCGGGGGTAATGGGACAAACCGAGGCCTGGCCGCCACGGGCGGTATTGGTAATCCAGTGGGGGCTGGTGCGATAAATCGCGCCGATACACTCGTCACCAATCACAAACGCCCGGATGTCGCGCATATTGGGCTTGGCCACGTACTCTTGAATATAAAAAATCGAGTGGTGATACGAGCCGAGCACTTCTTTATGCTCGAGAATCGCCTCGGCCGCTTCGCGGTCGTTGACTTTGGCGATGAGGCGTCCCCATGAGCCAATAGCCGGCTTGAGCACTGCCGGGTAGCCCAATTCTTCGATGGCTTTGACGGCCGATTCGGGCGTAAAGGCCATCAATGTCCGTGGTGTGGGGACGTTGTTTTTGATGAGGGCCTGGGTAGTGAGGAATTTGTCGCCACAAATACGGGCAACATGGGCGGTATTGACCGTGGGGATGCCCGCATCGTTGAGGGCGTGTAACGCATAGAGGGCCCGTGAATGGTGGATCGAGCGTTCGAGCACCACATCATACGGGTAACGGCCGGCATTGAGGTCAAAAATGAGCTCGTCGTCATTGAGCCGCACATAATCGATGCCTCGGGCCTCTAATTCGGCGAAGATCAACTTTTCTTCGACCCGAATGCGTGAACAAAGTACTCCGATGCGCATAGCATACTCCTTGTAGGGGGCTTATTCGCCCCAGTCTTCGCCAACCTCCGGCGCCAATTCGAGGGCGGGCGGATTGACCGAGGTTACTTCGAGTTCGGCGGCACAATCCGGGCAAACGATGATTTCACCCGTAATCGTCCCGGCCTTAAACACAATCTCGGCATCACATTCTGGACATACTGCAGCCATTGGCGTGCTCCTTTTCGTTACAAAAACCATCTATCGACACCGCTTAGCCATGAATGGCTTGGCGGAGGTCGTCTATCAAATCGTCGACGTGCTCAATGCCAATCGACACCCGCAACAAATTCTGCGGGGTGGTGCTGGTGGGCCCTTCGATCGAGGCGCGGTGCTCAATCAGACTCTCGATACCCCCCAAGCTGGTGGCCCGGGTAAACAACTGTAAGCGGGCCGCAATCGCCATTGCGTCGTCGGCGCCACCTCGTACATGGAACGACAACATGCCGCCAAAGCCGTTGGTCATTTGGCGGGCCGCAATCGCATGCCCAGCATGACTATCGAGCCCGGGGTAGTTGACTCGCTCGATGGCAGGGTGGTCAGCCAAAAACTCTGCCACGCGCTGGGCGCTAGCCACTTGCTGGCGCACGCGGAGCGCCAAGGTGCGGATGCCGCGCATCATCAACCAACAATCAAACGGTGACGGTACTGCCCCGCCGAGGGTCTGTACCATCTGGGCGCGGGCGGTGACCTCGTCGTTGCGCGCAAAAATCAATGCTCCGCCGAGCACGTCGGTGTGCCCGCTGATGTATTTGGTGGTGGAATGCATCACGATATCGGCCCCGTGGGCGAGTGGCCGTTGCACCAACGGTGAGGCCCAAGTGTTGTCTGCGACGAGCAGTGCCCCGGATTGATGGGCAATCTCACTAATCGCTTGGATGTCGCTGATGGTGAGCAAGGGGTTTGACGGCGTCTCTATCCAAACGATTTTGGTTTGGGCGGTCATGGCTGCCTGCACTGCCGCCAGATTACTCATATCGACATAACTAGCGGTAATGCCGAGGTGCGAAAAAATTTCGCGCACCAATTTGGGTGTGCCAAAATACGCTTCGTTGGCGATGACCACATGGTCGCCACTTTTGAGCATCTGGAACACCGCATTGGTGGCTGCTTGTCCCGAACTGAACGCCAAGGCGCGGGCGCCCCCTTCGAGGTTGGCCAGGGATTCTTCGAGGGCGTGACGATTGGGATTGTCACTACGGGTATAGACATAGCCACTAGGGAATGAACCGTCGGCTTCGCGGGCAAAGGTCGTCGACATGACGATGGGGGGCACGACTGCACCGGTATGGGGGTCGATGTGATTGCCCATGTGGACGGTTTCGGTTTCGATACGGCGCTTGGTAGGCTTGTTCATACAAATACACTCCATAATGCGGCAATTCCAAAGCCGCCAATCAAAATTCCTGAAATCCGATTCATCCACTGCAAGCCAGTAGTACTGATATCACGACCCAACCAGGCGGCGATGCTGGCCAGCACAAACCACCACATCGTCGAACCTAATCCTACCCCCACGACCAACATGACCGCGTCATTGGCGCCGAGGGCACTGACGCCACTGACCCCCGCAAATAAACTCAGAAACACCAAAATGGTGGCAGGGTTGGTAATGGTGAGTGCGAGGGTCGAGAGATACATGTTGC
>CANFUF010000021.1 GCA_947450095.1 Roseiflexaceae bacterium | reverse complement strand
GCCGGGCATCATTCCCACCACCGGCAACCCGACAATTAACAACAGCATCGCTGGAGTACGCTCGCTGGTCAATACCTCGTTTGAAAACACCGATTCGACCTGTGTGACAAACAATAACAATTGGTCATATATCAAACAAGAAGATATGCGTGGTTGGTTTACGGCTCACCCGCTCCAACATGAAGCGTGTAACGCCAATCGCAGCTTTGGTGTCAATGCCCGGGTCATCGAGCTCAATCGCATCGACGGCCAAGTGCCCGATGGTACCTGGTTTGCCTCACTCAACGCCGAAGTCGCATCGTTCTTGTATCAGCCATTGTGCGTCGCCAACAACGACACCTTCTCGTTTGAGTTCTATCACAATGCTGGTGGCGGTTACCGCACCGACATTGCCTCGTTCCGCTTCGGTATACCTAGTGGCTTACCGGCTGGTTCTTTACCCGCCGACAGTTACAATCGCGAAGTCATTCGCGTGAGTACCACCATCGACAACAACATCCACGCCACCAACGTCAGTGCCACGACGCCCGAAGGGTCGAGCAATATCAGCGCGCGGATTGTCAACGGCTGGGGCGTCTATAGCGGGACTCATACCTTACCGAGCACCGGCTACAACGGCGTACGCAATGTAGGCTTCTTTGGTATCCAATCAGCATTCCCCGCAGGTGGGAATTTACTCGACAAAATCACCCTCGGGTTGAACCCCTTGATGGACCTCGGATCGAGTCGCGACGCCTCAATCAGCGAAGCAGGCACCGCCTACCTCAAGGTACGCATCAACGGCCGCGTTGGCGCCGACACCGTCATCGCCATCCGCAAGGATGCCGGCACTGCAGTCACCGATACCGACTACGCCTTTGGGAGCCCCAGCGCCGGTGTTTACGGCGCCGCCACGGTGACACATACGGCGGAGAGCGATTTGTGGTTGATTACTGTACCCCCCGGCGACTATGATGGGGGAATCATCCCTGCCAACAACAACGGCGGGATTAGCATCCCCATCAACATGACCTACGATCAGGTGGTTGAAAGTAACGAATGGGCCCACTTCGTCTTGTTGCCCGAGGGTGACGAAGGTGCCAGCTCCAATTGGAAGTTTGCCGACCCCACCTGCGATAACTCATTCAAGGATGACGGCGTGGTTTACACCATCACTAACCTTGAGCCCACTGCCACGCCTACGCACACGGCTACGAACACGGCGACAGTGACCAATACAGCGACCAACACGGCAACGCAAACCAGCACCAAGACACCGACCAACACGCCGACGAATACTGCGACCAAAACCTTAACGAACACGAACACCCCAACCAATACCAATACGGCTACCAGTACCAAAACCGAAACCAGCACCAAGACGGCCACCAACACGGCCACCGATACCCGCACGCTAACCAGCACCAATACGGCTACCAGTACCAAAACAGCAACGAATACGCCGACAAACACCAACACGCCGACAAACACCAACACGCCGACAAACACCAACACGCCGACAAACACCAAAACAGCGACAAGCACCAACACACCGACCAATTCACGCACGAGTACCCCAACAGCACAGTCATTCAATCTGCGCAAGGCCGCCATTGGCAATCTGTTCGTGATTGGTATCTTGCAAAACGGATCGCTCGTTTCGTGGGGAATTAATCAAGCCGGCATGAATCAATCGGTGATTCCGGCTACCTACAAAGGGATGGAATTCAAAGATGTCGCAGCCGCCATTGCCTCAGTCTATGTATTGAAATCTGATGGCACGCTGTATGCCTGGGGCCAAAACACCAGTGGCGAAACAGATATCCCTGTCAATGCCCAAACCGGAGTCAAAGCCATCGGTGCCGGTGCGCATACCGGCTATGCCGTCAAAGACGACGGATCAGTAATTGCCTGGGGTGCCAATGACAAAGGCCAAACCGGCTTACCCGCTGGGTTAACCAATGTCGTCGGCATCGACGGTGGTGACTATCACGCTGTCGCCGTCAAAGCCGATGGGACAGTCGTCTCGTGGGGCGACTTCTCCAGCGGGCAGACGTCGGTACCACCAGGGCTTACCGGCGTTATTGCCGTCAGTGCCGGCAAACGCCACAGCTTGGCACTCCTCAACACCGGTCGCATTGTCGGTTGGGGGGACAACACCAAGGGGGAAATCACCATTCCTACTACTGCAGTCGATATCGTCAGCATTACTGCGGGTCGTGACTGTTCACTCGCCGTCAAAGCCGATGGCACGTTGCTGGCCTGGGGTGATGCGACATACTTCACCTTTAGCCCGGCAGTCACCAACGCCGTTGCCGTCGCATCAGACAATCAAAACAGTATCGTCGGCTTGCGCAATGGTGGCGTTGCCGTCGCCGGGAATTTCTACTATGACGTCAATGTTTCGCGCACTCCTACCCCCACGCCGTAATCTCCAATTAGCCAAATCCCCCCAGCACGATGTGTGCTGGGGGGATTATTTTATTACACCCAAATCGTACAATGTGCATCAAGTGCACGCTATTGACCGAGCGTAGAATGTCACTATCCGTCTGCAACCCGCGCGCTCGCGTACTACCTACCCACAAATAAATCGCACCGTCATCGCCATCCAGGTGTTGGCACGAACACTCCTTGCACCAATCAATGCTGAAGCGTCACTTTCACGCACTGGGTTGTAAGGAGTCAGTACTAAATTTAGCCATTCCGCTGCCATAGCCAAACCGAAACACTCGACAGCACGTAGGCAATCGCCCCCAAAATCAACAGTGGCGTAAAACCATAACTGGTCTGCACAAACCCACTCAGTGTGGCCGTAATCGCCCACCCCGCCGCCCATTGCATGTTCCAGACGCTCGAAGCGAACCCCCGTTGCTGAGGGTTGACGAGGCGCATCGTCAACACGTCGTTGAGCGAAATACTGCTGCCAACCAACAACGCTCGCATAATATAACCCACTACCGACAACCACAACACCGGCGACAACATCAACAGTAGCATTGGCGCTGCCAAAATCCGAAAACTCCCCGACCACACCCGCAAACTGCGTTGGCCGATATAGTGGCCCGCCAACACCGCCCCAATTCCCAGCGATACCCCGCTAAATGCCAAAATCGTTCCCACTTGGGCATCGGGCAGATGAAATTGCATACGGAAAAAGAGGCTTTGGAAGGGGAAAAACGTCCCACTCCCTACCCCCATCAAAAATCCCGCCATACCATATTTGAGGATGGTCCAATTACTCAGCACTGCGATATTGGCACCATCAGTCAACACCCCATCAGCATCGCGTTCACCGGCTTCTTCGAGATGGCCAATCAACGGCAACGACGACATCCCCAAAATCGCCACCCCAATCAGCAACACCACACGGTAAACCACCGCACTCTGGTCACTGGCCTGCAACCATGGCGCCACCACTGTGGGCAACCAGCCTGCCACAATGCTCCCCACCAGCCCGATCATATTGAGCGCGGCTTCATTGAGTCCAAACACGGTGGTTTGTTGGGCATGGGGCGTGGTCACGGTAAGCAACGGGAAAAGCGACGCAAAAAGCAGTGAAAAGGCACAGCCCACCACAAATTGACTCGCAATCAACAACACTTTGGTAGGGGCAAATATGACACACGACAACCCCACCACATAAATCAAGACGGCCGCCATCAAGGCCCGCCGCGCTCCGATGCGGTCAATCAACATCCCTCCGGGAATTCCCACCACCAACCCAGCGATACGCGCCGTGGTCGACAAAATCCCGGCAGTATCAGCGGCATAGCCAATACTCACCAAATAAAAATTAAACAACACATCAAAAAAACTCATCCCGAGACCGATTAACATGCTATGCATGAGGACGCGCCATACGGTAAAGGGGATTTTCCGCCAATAATTTAACATAGAGGTATTAATCCTTTGTAAAGATCCATATTGCGAGGCCAGACAACACATAGGCCACCGCACTAAACACAATCAATGGGGCAAAACCGTAGTCGGTTTGGACATAGCCACTCAACGTCGCCGAAATTCCCCAACCTGCCGACCAAAACACCGTCATCAGGCTCGACACCCGCCCCCGTTGCCGGGCATTGACCAAATGCATCGAAAGCACATCATTGAGGGCAAAACTCCCCCCCATCAAAAAACTACGCCCAAAGTAACCCACCAACGCAAACGGCAACACGGGAATCATCAAGCAGGCAAAAATTGGTGCCGTTACCAGTCGCAAAGCCCCCGCCCAATGGCGCAGATTGCGTTGGCCAAGCCAACGCCCTGCCAATAATGCCCCCACTCCAATCAATACTTCCCCTATCGCAATCACAATACCCACATCATGGTCGGCCATGCCCAATTGAGTACGGAAATAGAGGCTCTGGAACGGCAAAAACGTGCCACCACCCATCCCCACAAACAAACTCGCCACGGCATACCCCACAATTCGCCGCGGTGGTTTGGTTGGGACATCATTATCGTGCGCATCAGCGGCCTCATCATGGGCACTACTCGTCTGAATCACTGTGATAATGGGGGTCACCGCAATAAAAATAATCGCCACCCCTACCAGCAACGCCAAGCGATAGGCCAATGCATCTTGGGCATTGACATGCACCCACGGCGCGAGCACACTCGGGAGCCAGCCAGCAATCACACTCCCAATCAATCCAAAGCTAATCGAGGCTTCGTTGAGCCCAAACACCAATGGGCGTTGCGCCGGTGGCGTGGCAGTAGTCAACATCGGCATTGTCGCAGTCATCGCTAATGACACAAAACAACCCGCCACAAATTGACTAATAATCAACCATGTCACCGTGGGTGCAAATAAAAGCCACGTCATCATCAAGGCGTACCCTGCCACCCCAATCACCAACGCCCGCCGCGGACCAATGCGGTCGACAAATACCCCAGCAGGGAGACCGATTATGAGTCCGGCCAACCGCGCTGTGGTCGACAAAATGCCGGCTGTTTCACTGCCAAACCCCATACTCACGAGGTAAAAAGTAAATAACACGTCAAAAAAACTAATCCCCAGCCCAAACAATACACTGTGCATTAATACGCGCCATGCCGACCATGGAATTGCTCGGTATGCCTTCACAATCAAACCTTTACTATCTGCACAGCCAAAAATTCTGCGCATTACTATTCATCACAAATTATCTCTGTGTAGTATAACAATACTCGTACGTACAGACGCAGCAGTCTACCTCGTTCGGAAATATACGAAGTGTGATGGACATCGGTATACTAACAGTATGCAAATAATAAGTGCCATCATAGCCAGCAAAACGCAACGCTATTCCGACAAGGTCAAAACCGCAGTTATCTGTAAGGTCATTATCGATCTACAGCCCGTCGTCCAACTTGCATGAAAACACCACATCGACTACAGCACCATGCGTACATGGGTAATCACGTCCGACATGTCGCGTACCAAGGAATTGCCCCATCTCAATAATGATGATGCCCTCAGCGAAACCATACTGCGGCGTGAAATGCGCCTCAAGTAACGGGAAAACATCCACTTGCACATGGAGCACGAAATTATAAAAAAAGCGGTAGATATCATCTCGCAGATGCCCCAATAACGCTACGGTATACCATTCCGACTTCTCACTTCTTCCGTCACGCTTCCTCCGTCATCAGTATGTTATTATGGAAACAATTGTTACAGGAATACCGCCATGCACAATCGCTGGAATGATACGACCGCGAACCAATGCGTCACCCCTCTTGATTTGCGCATCTACACCTCACGTCTGCTCGGCGCCGACCCTGCCTTGGTGCTCCATGGCGGCGGCAACACATCAGTCAAAATCGCCGCACAGAATTTGTTTGGCGACACCGAGACCATTTTATATATCAAAGGCAGTGGCCACGACCTCGGCACCATCGACCGCCGCGGCTTTGCGCCCTGCCGACTCGACCCTTTGGTACGGATGGGACAATTGCCCGAGCTTAGTGATGCCGCCATGGTCAATGCCATGCGTTGCGCCCTCACCGATAGTAGTGCGCCCACCCCGTCGGTCGAAGCGATTTTGCACGCCATCATCCCCTATACCTATGTCGATCACACCCACGCCGATGCCGTGTTGACCATCCTCGATACCCCCCGTGCCAGCGCATACATCCAACAACTCTACGGCGACAAATTACTGGTCGTACCCTATGTGATGCCGGGGTTTGCCTTGGCACGCCATTGTGCCCTGCAACTCGCCAGCCAATTACAGCCCCACCACGAAGGGTTGATTTTGCTCAACCATGGGATTTTTACCTGGGGCGATGATGCCAAAACTAGCTACGACCGCATGATTCACTACGTCAACGTGGCCGAACAATTCGTGGCGCAACAGATTCACCCCGCCACCCCCACGGTTTTCACCCCACCTGTCACCCGCCAAACCCGGGCCCAATTGCGCCACGACATCGCCAGCGCCCTCGGCGCCGCAGTGGTGGTGATGCCCCAAACCGATGCGGCGGGGGCGGCCTTTGTTTCACGCCCCGATTTAGCCAGTATCGCCCAGCGCGGCTGTGTCACCCCCGACCATATCATCCGCACCCGCCAGATTCCCTTGGTAGGGCGCGATGTGGCCGCTTATGTGGCGCACTATCAGGCCTGGTTTAACCAATACAGCGCCGACGCCACCCCGCCACTCACCATGCTCGACCCCGCGCCCCGCATCGTGCTCGACCCCGAGCTCGGGGTGCTGAGTGTAGGTCGGCGGGTGCGTGAGGCCCTGATTGCCGGCGATGTCTATCGCCAGAGCATCCCCGTCATCGTCAATGCCGAAGCGTTGGGGGGCTATACGCCCTTGCCCGACGCCGATTTGTTTGCCATCGAATACTGGGAACTCGAGCAGGTCAAGCTCAAATTGCTGGGTCAAGCCCCACCCTTGAGTGGCCAAGTGGCCTTGGTGACGGGAGCAGCCTCGGGGATTGGCCGGGCCTGCGTCGAAGCGTTGTTGGCCCAAGGGGCCGCCGTCATCGCCCTCGACATCAATCCACGCCTGACTGAGGTATTTGCCCGCCCTGATGTCTGTGCCATCATCTGCGATATCAGCGACGAACAGGCGATTGGGGCAGCGATTGACCACGGCGTGCAGGCCTTTGGGGGTATCGACATCCTCGTGCTCAACGCCGGCATTTTCCCCAAAAGTCGCCTCATCAATGCCCAACCCAGTGATGAATGGCGCCGCACCATGGCTATCAACCTCGATGCCAATGTGGTGCTGATGCGCGAATGTCAGCCCTTGCTGGCCTTGGCACATGATGGCGGACGGGTCGTGATTATCGGTTCAAAAAACGTCCCGGCACCCGGGCCAGGGGCAGCCGCCTACTCGGCCTCCAAGGCCGCCATCACCCAGCTGGCGCGGGTGGCGGCGCTCGAATGGGGCGAGGCGGGCATTCGCGTGAATGTGGTACACCCCAACCAAGTCTTTGATACCGGCATTTGGAGCGATGATGTGCTGGCCAGCCGCGCAGCCAATTACGGCATGAGTATCGACGATTACAAAAAGAACAATATTTTGCATACCACCATCACCAGCCACGATGTGGCCAAACTGGTGGTGGCGTTATGTGGCGACATATTTGCCCGCACCACCGGCGCCCAAATCCCCATTGATGGTGGCAATGATCGGGTGATTTGATTTTTTGCACAAACGGAGATTGTCATGAAGCTCATCGTCCAAATCCCGGCCCTCAACGAAGCCGAAACCATCGCCGAGGTGGTCAGCCATATCCCACGCCAAATCCCCGGCATCGCTGTAGTCGAGGTCTTGCTCATCGACGACGGCAGCACCGACGATACCGTGGCCATTGCCCGGGCTGCCGGCGTCGATCATGTCATCAGCCACACGGCCCGACGCGGCTTGGCCTATGCCTATCAGACCGGCATCGACAATTGTCTGCGCCTCGGCGCAGATATCATCGTCAATACCGATGCCGACCACCAATACCCGGGCAGCGAAATCCCCCGCCTTGTGGCGCCTATTTTGGCCAAACAAGCCGATATGGTGGTGGGTGATCGCCAGGTCCAGCAACTCGAACACTTTTCGCCCCTCAAGAAATTTTTGCAATATGTGGGCAGTGGCGTGGTGCGCTGGGCGTCGGGCACCGATGTGCCCGACACCGTCAGCGGCTTCCGCGCGCTCTCGCGCGAAGCGGCTTTGCGTACCTTTGTCACCAGTGATTTTTCGTATACCATCGAAGTGCTCATCCAAGCCGGCAAACGCAAATTAGCCATCCACCACGTGCCCATCAAAACCAATCTGGTCACGCGGGAATCACGTTTGTTTACCGGCAATTGGAACTTCATCAAGCGCCAAGCGGCCACCATTGCCCGCACCTATGCCACCTACGAGCCACTCAAAAGTTTTTCGTACCTCGCGATTCCCTTCCTATTGGCAGGGATTCTGTTGCTGGGCCGGGCTTTGTATGTCTATGTGGCACGCGCCTATGGCTTGGTCGCCACCAACGACCAAGCCTTGGTTGCCGGTAGCACCTTGCTCATCATCGGCTTTATCATCTTTTTGTTTGGGGTGATTGCTGACCGCATCGGCGGCGTGCGGCGCGTCGAAGAAGAAATTTTGTACCGCCTACGCCGCGCCGAAATCGAAAAAAACAACCAATAACTGTTCCCTCAGCGCACCACGTTGCGCGCCACTTGTCCAGCACGGACGGCAGCTACCTGTGCCTGTACCAACGCCACCGCCCCTTGGGGGCGGCCGCCGGCCACGTGGGGCGTCAACAACAGATTCGGGCAACTCCACAACGGTGACGTTGCCGGCAATGGCTCGACGTAGGTCACATCCAAGGCTGCCGCCCGCAACTGCCCCGTCGTCAAGGCCGCCACCAACGCATCCTCATCCACCGTTTTGCCACGTCCCACATTCACAAACACCGCACTCGGCTTGAGTTGCGCCAAAAACGCGGCATCAACCAGGCGCTCGGTGCTGGGCAATGCCGGCAACAACGACAGCACCACGTCTGCCTGTGGCAGGACGTGGTGCACGTCGGTCATGGCCATAACCGGGTGTCCATAGCGGTCACCGGCACTGGTCGCCACACCCAGCACCGTGGCCCCCAGCCCTTGCAACAACGGCGTCAGCGCCGCCGCAATCGAACCATAGCCCAGTATGACCACATTCGCCCCGGCCAAGGTGTACAAACCCTGCGTGGCTGGCACGGTTTGATCTTTGCCGATGCGGGTATCCCAGACACGTGCCTGTTGCGCCACCACCAATTGATCGATACCCCGGATGACATACAACAGCATCGCCAAGGCATGCTCGGCGACGGGGCCGTCGTGCAACGACCGCCCCGAACAAATCGTGATGTGGGGCGCAAATCCTGCCGCCAAGGCGGCATCGGGGCCGGCCGCCAGCGTCTGTACCAACTGCAGGTTGGGTAAATCATTTACCGCTGAGTGCAAATTTGCAGCACTATTGCCCCACAACACCAATATCTGCGCATCAGCATGCGCTGGCGCAAATGGTGCGGTGATGGAATACACCACGTAATTATCAACGTCACTGACCGGGAAGGTGAGTGCGATCGAATCGGGGATGAGAATTTTCATGCCAGACCTTTCAATCAAACTGCGTACCCTCATTGTACTCGATTCGTTTTTGCGCCTTGATGACAAAAAACTGCACATCCGTAACGCGGATGTGCAGTCAGTGAACAGGCACCGACAAATTAGCCAATATCGATGATTGCTTCGGGCAGGTGACTCGCCGCCGAGCGATACGCCGCATCGACCACCTGCACCGCCCGCAGCCCGTCGACGCCACTAATCGGTGCTGGGCGATCATGGCGCACGGCAGCCAGCCAGTCGGCAATCATCAGGCCATCGAAATTCACCCCGTGCCCTACCCATTGCCCGCGGCCAGTAGTTTTTTGATAGAGCTCAACCCGGGGACCAAAGACGTCGAGATTGACAATCCCGTGTTGGGCCGTTACTTCCATGGTGACATCACCCCACGTCGGGTAGCTCTCGGCAGGACGCGACCAACTGGCATCGAGGCTGACCACCATGCCATCAGCCAGGGTCAAAAACATCACACCACAATCATCCACGGGGATGTCGTGGAGCCGAGTGGCCGCTTCGGCATACACCTCGACCACTTCTTGTTGCCAAATCCAGCGCACCAAATCAGTGACATGCACGGTATGATCCATCACCGCACCACCGCCGGCCAACAGCGGGTCGCCAAACCAGCCACCCGGGTAAGTACCGCGATTGGTAGCACGTACCATCAATGTCTGACCCAGACTCCCGCCCTGCACCGTATCGCGCAGACGGCGCACCGCCGGACTATAGCGCACTGGGAAGGCGGTGCCCAACTGTACCTTGGCGGCGGCAAAGGCCTGTACCATGGCGGCGGCATCAGCGACAGTGGTGGCCAACGGTTTTTCGCAGAGCGTCGGCTTGCGTACGGCCGCCGCTGCCATGACGATTGCATGGTGGTGGGCGTTTTCGGCGGCAATCATCAGCGTATCGCAGGCCTGCAATAAGGCGTCGAGGTCCGTAAACACCGGCACTTGGTAGTGCGTGGCAAAGGCCTGAGCCCGGACCGCATCGGGATCCCAGACGCCAGCCACGCTGGCGCCCGCAATCAGACGGGTCTCGGCGATATAACTGTGGGCGTGACCATGGGCCACACCGGCAATTCCGACACGCAACACGGCATTATTCATGATGCATCTCCTTGCAGGAGCACTGGTCGCCCCGTCTGGACACTTTCGAGTACGGCCAAACTCAAACGCAAGGCCTCGTAGCCATCACGCGCTGTGCTTCGGGGCGCCACGCCCCCTGCACACCACTGCGTAAAGTCGATTAATTGGGCGAGGTAGGGGTCTTCGAGTGCGAGAGGGTCATGTGCCAGCCGGGCACCACTCCCCGCTTGCGGGCGCAAGGTGAGATCGAGTACATCATCGTTGCGATGCGCCACCAGCCCGTTGCTCCCTGCCACTTCGAGCGAGGTATGGAAGCCGTTGGGGTACGACCAATTGGCCTCGGCATAGCCAATCACGCCACTGGCAAAGCGCAAAATCACCATCACTGTGTCGCGGTCAGGAATGGCGCGGTCGATTAAGCCGCGGGCATAGACCCGCGTCACCTCACCAAACGTCCAGCGCAACCAGTCGAGGTCGTGGACCAACAAATCGAGGGCCACGCCACCACTCCGCACAGTATCGGCATACCAGGTATGGGCGGCAGGGTAGGCGCCGCAGCGAGCAGTACGGGCCACTCCGACGGTACCGATGTCGCCCCGGGTAATCAGCTGGTGGGCGGTAGCGTATTCACGGAAGTAGCGCACTACTTGGCCACACATCAATTTCACACCGTACTGCTGGGCGGCATCGAGCATCAGTTGGGCATCGGCCAAGGTGCGCGCTAGTGGTTTTTCGACCAACACATGCTTCCCTGCCTGCATGGCAATGAGCGCCACTTGGGCATGGGTGTCTGTCGGGGTGGCAATCACCACCGCGTCGATGTCGGTACGGGCACATAGCTCAGCAACGCTGGCCGTGCAGGTGGCACCGACCCGTTGGGCCGTGGCGCGAATGGCGTCGTTGAATTCTAGGGCAGCACACGCCACCAAGCTAGCCGTGGGGATGAGAGTGATATTGTGGGCATGGTAACTCGCCATGCCGCCACCCCCAATTACGCCATAGCGCATCGTGACCTCCTTGTCACCGTCATTATTTTTGCAAAAAACTTACGCCTGCACCGTCATATATGGCTCAAAAAAGGCTTCGATGTGGCTACGAGCTGCCCCCACCGAATCAGCGCGATGCACCGTTTCGCGGAGTTTGGCCGAGTACGGCAATTCTACCCCGAATTGACCAATCAACTGCTTGATTTTGTTGAGGGCCATCCGTTCGCCGGCATCTTCGATCATCATATCGAGGTAGCGCAACATGAACTCACATTTGTCGCTGGGTTGCGGTTCAAACATCGCTTCGCCACGGCGCAACTGGGCAATTTGCATGAAAATCCACGGATTTTCCATGGCGCCGCGGCCAATCATAATGCCGCTGGCATTATAGACCTCGAGACGCCGCAGTGCTTCGGCGGCGTCTTTGACATCACCCGAGCCCAGCACCGGGATTTTGACCACCTCGCGTACTTCACGCACCCGACTCCAATCGGCAGTGCCGGTGTAGAGCTGGGCCCGGGTGCGGGGATGCAACGCCAAGGCCTTGATCCCGGCAGCTTCGGCCATCCGGGCGGTATCGAGGTAGTTGAGCGAATTATCGTCCCAGCCCGCCCGGTACTTGAGGGTGACGGGGATTTGCACGGCGGCAATCACCGCCTTGATCAGCGCTTCCATTTTGCCCAAATCTTTGAGCAACGCCGAACCATGGCCACCGCCAGTGACTTTGGGCGACGGGCAACCACAGTTGATGTCGAGGATGTCGGCACCCAGTTGCTCGACCGTTTTGGCCGCACTGGCCACCAAATCAGGGTCGTTGCCACTCAGTTGCATCGTAATCGGGCGTTCTTCGGGCATAAATTCGAGCTGGTTGTGGCGTGAGCGGGCCCGTGGGCTGACGCTGGCCGCATTGGTCATTTCGCTCGACACGAGGCCACAACCCCCCAGGCTCAAAATCGTGCGCCGAAAGACGCTGTCGGTCACCCCCACCATCGGCGCCAGCACGATGTTGGGCGATATGTGAATCTGCCCGACGTAATATTCATTGGCTAAATTTTGATATACACTAGACATGGAACCATTCTCCCTACCGTCACTCAATCCACTCGTTTTTGTCACTGCATAGTAGTATACCAAACTGCGTGTTTTTTATTACACTCCCACTCTCCGTTTTGAACGAAATCCGAGCCAGCTATGCCAGCACTTACCCCCGCCCAACACGAAATGGTGGCCATCGCCAAAGATGTGGCCGCTCAAATTGCCCCGCAAGCCGACGCCTACGACCGCACCGGCACCTTCCCCACGCCGTTTTATCAGCTCCTGCACCAATCGGGCTATTTGGGATTCGTCGTGCCGCGTGAATTTGGTGGGCGCGGTGCCTCGCTCTACGACATGGTGCTGTGCCAAGAAGAACTGGCCAAAGGCTGTGGCTCAACCGCCATGGCCGTCGATATGACCATCCACGTCATCGGGCGGATTGGCGAAATGCGCAACTATCCGGCTGATATTTTCGCTACGATTTGTCGCGACATCGTGCAAAACGGGGCCTTGGTGAATGCCGTCGCCAGCGAAAAAGAGCTGGGCAGTCCGTCACGCGGTGGCTTGCCCAATACCACCGCCACTTGGGACGGCACGCAGTGGCGCATCAACGGCCACAAGTTGTTTGTCAGCATGGCACCGGCCCTCAATTATTTGATTACTGCCGTCGCCTTACCTACCAGTGCCGAGATGCCCAACGGCGGCACCGCCAACGCGATTGTGCGGGGCGGGAGCCAGGGCATCACCATCGTCGACACCTGGGCCGACGCCTTGGCGCTACGGAGTAGTGGTAGCGGCGATGTGGTCTACCACGATGTGGCAGTGGATGATGCCTGGCTGATAGATCGCAAAGCGCTGGGGAGCCCATCACCCGTCGAAGCTCCTACCGGCATGGCCTGGTTTGCCCTCACCTTGGCGGCGGTCTATTTGGGCATCGGTCAGGCAGCTCTCGATGCAGTAGTGCATTACGCCAAAACCCGCGTCCCCACTGCCTTGGGCAAACCCATCGCCACCTTGCCGTTGATTCAACGGCGCCTCGGCGAAGCCAGCATCCCCTTGCAAACCGCCCGGGCCTTGCTCCACGACGTGGCATCCACCTGGAGCAACGACCCCGCCGCCCGCATGACCCTCGGGCCACGCATTGCTGCCGCCAAATATGCCGCCACCAATGCGGCGGTGGTCGCCACCGACCACGCCTTGCGGGCGGCGGGGGGCTTTGGGATTACCCGCGACTTGTCCCTCGAACGCTTTTTCCGTGATGCCCGGGCTGGCCTGACCCACCCACCCAACGACGACGCCGCCCTCGAAATGGTCGGTCGCAGCCTCACCCAATAAAAACATCCGATGGCATCTTCATACGGGCGAATAGCGGCGAATGAATTCGCCCCTTCGCCCTTTCATTTTGTCATATGTATTTTTAAACTAATATTCAATACCGTAAAAATAACGACATTTTATCATTGAAATCACTACAAAACATTACACTTTATCACGGTTAAAAGCAATAATTAATGATATAGTTAGTATAAGAAATTCTTAATTTACAAGTATGTGTAAATAATTTCCGTCTTATTGATGCCGCCATGTCCATCATGGCTATGTTTGTTCGGCAAATTGAAAGAGTCGTGTATGAACCGGGTTAATCTGTTGGGTCTAGTCATGATACTAGTCGGGATGCTGTCGCTGTCGTTCAATCTGCCCAAAGCCTATGCAGACAGTTCAGATTGCACTGCGCGCGGGATAGGCGTTGATTTGAGTGCGTGCGATTTCACCGGCACTAGTCTCAGCGGTGCTACTCTGACCAATGCCATTCTGACCAGTGCCATTCTCAATGATGCCAATTTCGAAAATGTGAATCTCACTGGTGCGACCCTCGAAGGATCAAGTCTATACAAAACCAATTTCACAGGCGCCAATCTCGAAGGTGCCAATCTCTACGGAACCATCCATGTCGGTGGAGTTACTTCTGGAGGAATTTTGGGAGTTCCCAGAGCACTTCCGAACGGCTATCGATTAATCAATGGCTATTTAGTTGGATCATACGCCAATCTTCGCCATGCCGATTTTAAAAATGTAAATCTCACCGGAGCCGAGTTCACCGTTGTCGATCTCACCGGTGCCAATCTCACTGGCGCCAATCTCACCGGTGTCATTTGGAATAATACGACGTGTCCCGATGGATCAAACAGCGACACGAACGGTTTGCATGCCTGTATTGCCCTACCCGCCGTCGCTGCGTCCACACCCAACCAATGTAACCTAAGCGGTAGCCATGCTAGTGGCTGTACGTTAATCGGTGCCGATTTAACCGGCAAGGATTTGAACGATGCCGACTTTACCGGTATCGATTTGCATGATGCCGATTTGAGTCTTGGCAGTCATCGCAACACCAATTTGTCGAACACCAACCTCAGCCACGCCAACTTTGCCTACAGTGTGCTCGACGGGACGCGCTTCACTGGCGCCAACCTCGATGGTGCCAATCTACAAAACACCTCGCTCATCGGCATCTCGTCGGGTGGTATTACCGGCACCAACATCTTGTTGCCCCTGGCGTGGCAACTAACAGGGGGCTACTTGGTCGGGCCATCCGCCAACCTAAGTAACACCCAACTCGCCAATGCCGATCTCAACCACGCCCAACTGATGTACGCCCAGCTGACAAACGGTAATTTGGCCGGTAGCAATCTGGCCGGCAGTGATTTGCGTGGTGCTGATGTGCGCGGTACTGATTTGGATGGCAGCAATTTGACCGGTGCCACTCTGATGTGGAGCAATTTGTCATGGTCCAATCTGAGTAACGCCAATTTAACTGGCGCCAATCTGAGTGGAGCAACCCTCGCCGGCGCCAACTTCAATGGAGCCAATCTGACCGGCGTCGATTTGACGGATGCCGATCTGACCGGCGTCATCTGGCAAAACACCATCTGCCCCGACGGCACCAATAGTGACTTCCACGGCCAAACCTGTGTGAATTGATAATGAAAAATTGAAAATTGAGAATGCAAAGAGATACAAGGGACACACGGAAATATTCCGTGTATCCCTTGCGTCATGCTATGCGATTCTTGAGCCGCAGCCTGCTGCTTTTGAGCCGCAGCCTGCTGCTTCTGTACGATCCCTTCCCCAACGTCATTCCATGCCGGGTGCGGGCACCCGTAGAGTGAAATCTCCATTGCTTGCCAGAAGATACTCGTATGGCTCATATGGAGGCATTTTCAATTTTCAATTTTCAATTTTTCATTCACACGACAATCCCCCTACCCAACGATTGGGTAGGGGGGATTGTCGTGTGATTAACGATAGGCGCCTTCGACGGCCTGACTGCCACCGCTGGCTGGTTGGCTCATCAAGGTACGGAAGGTCTCTAGCGTGGCTTCGATATGATTGCTGTCGATGCCATAGTGGGTCACGGCCCGAATACTATTGGCGCCAAAGCCCCCCACCAAAATCCCGTGTGCTTTGAGTTGGTTAATCAACGTGCCCAAATCACGGCCATCGGTAATCGTCAAGATGACCATGTCGGTTTGCACTTTGTGCATATCGACAGTGATACCCGGGATGGTATTCAGTCCTGCCGCCAAGATACGGGCATTGACATGGTCTTCGGCCAGGCGATCAACCATTTCGGTGATGGCCACAATCCCCGCCGCGGCGATAATCCCCGCTTGGCGCATGCCGCCCCCCAACATTTTGCGCAGGCGACGCGCTTTGCGAATCACGTCGGCATCGCCGGCCAAAATCGAACCAATCGGCGCAGACAACCCTTTTGACATACAAAACTGCACGCTGTCGACATGTTGCGTGATTTCTTTGATATCGACACCCAATGCCACAGACGCATTAAAGACCCGCGCCCCATCAAGGTGCACCTTGAGGTCGTTGGCATGGGCCAGTTTTTTGACTTCTGCCATATAACTGGGGGCAACCACCACGCCACCACAGCCGCCATGGGTGTTTTCGAGGCAGACCAGCCGGGTCATGGCCGCATGCAGGTTTTCGCGGTCACGAATGGCGCCGGCAATCGCTGCCAACGGCAATTCACCGGTATCGGTATTGACGACTGTATGATAGGCGACCCCACCGAGCACCGAAGCGCCACCGGCTTCGTGGTTGTAGATGTGGCATTTATCGCCGACGATGACTTCGTCACCGCGCCCACAATGCGCCAACACCGCACAAAAATTGCCCATGGTGCCGCTAGTGACCAGCAAGGCGGCTTCTTTGCCTACTTTGGCGGCCGCCAGTTTTTCGAGGGCATTGACGGTAGGATCATCGCCGTAGACATCATCACCGAGGGCAGCATCAAAAATCGCTTGGCGCATAGCAGGTGACGGCAACGTCACGGTATCGCTCCGCAAATCAATCACGTTTGACATGGATTGGCTCCTTTGTGTGGGTAATATGCCCATTATATACGCAATCCCACTGCCACTTGACAAATCTCCTATCTCTGCGTATTATCTAGTTAACCGTTTAACCCCCAAAAAAGCAGACGAAATACATGGTTACCATACGCCAAGTTGCAGCCCATGCCGGCGTTTCTACTGCCACCGTTTCGTATGTGTTAAACGGCCTCGGCTCGATTCCCGCCGAAACCCGGGCGCGGGTGATGGAATCAGTAACCGCTCTCGATTACCAGCCGCGACATGCGGCTCGCGCGCTGCGCGGACGCAGTCACACGCTGGGCATCTCGATGGCAAGTGGCTACGATCGGCTCGCCGATCCCGCTACCGCCGAGATTTTGGCCGGCATGGCCCAGGCAGCCTCACTCCAAGGCTTGGCGTTATTGCTGATACCAATGAGTGACGACATCGCCAAAAGTTGTGTGGCCGTGGCCCGTAGTGGGCAAGTCGATGGCATCATCGTCTGTGACCCCCAGCCTGAAGACCCCCGGTTGACGGCATTACACCAGGCCGAAATCGCCTGTGTGAGTATCGGTCCCCAAGGGGATACCTGGGTCACCAGCGATATTCGCATGGGGATGAATCTGGCTGTGGCGCATTTGGTGGGCCTCGGTCATCGCCAGATTGCCTTGATTGCCCCCGATTTCGCCCTCGCCGCCAGTGATTGGTACGTCGACGGTTTTTTGGCCGCCTTGGCCGACGCCCAGCTCGAATTACTCGATGGTGGGATTGTGGCCGGCGGGCGCCGGGAAGCCGATGGCGAAGCGGCCATGGATGAGTTACTGGCACTGCCAGAGCCACCCACCGCCGTGATTGCCGCCAGCGACGAATTGGCCTATGGTGCGATGCGGGCGGCCCGCGATGCGGGATTAGTAGTGGGGCGCGATGTGTCACTGATGGGCTTCGACGATTTACCGCCGGCAGCCTACTTGCAACCACCGCTCACCACCATCCGCCAACCACGCGTTGCGATTGGGGTAGCCGCCGTCCAACTACTCGTGGCACAGATTGGTCACACCAATCCCGCCGAGTCCACCCAGTCACTTGCCCCTTCGCTCGTGGTACGGGGCAGTACGGGTTTGGTTCCCCCTCCGGTTATTGCGCATTTGTCATCTGACAAATGATTGATTTATTTTTTACCAATGGAGGTAACGCATCATGGCAGGTATCAAGTTCGATCACGTATGGAAGCGCTTCGGCGACTTTTCGGCCCTCAAAGACCTCAACATCGAAATCAATGACCAAGAATTCTTGGTATTGGTCGGCCCTTCGGGTTGTGGCAAAACCACCGCCTTGCGCTGCTTGGCCGGTCTCGAAGAAATCACCGAAGGTGGCATCTACATCGGCGACCGCAACGTCACCGACGTGCCCCCCAAAGACCGCGACATCGCCATGGTCTTCCAGAGCTATGCGCTCTACCCCCACATGTCAGTCTATGACAACATGGCCTTTGGTCTCAAATTGCGCAAAACCCCCAAAGACGAAATCGATCGCCGCGTCAAAGAGTCCGCCGAAATGTTGGCCATCGGGCATTTGCTCGACCGCAAACCCAAGGCTCTTTCGGGTGGTCAACGCCAACGCGTCGCCTTGGGTCGCGCCATTGTGCGTAACCCAGCCGTCTTCTTGATGGACGAGCCATTGTCCAACCTCGACGCCAAATTGCGCGTGCAAACCCGCGCCGAAATTTCGAAGTTGCACCAACGCCTCAAGACCACCTTCATCTATGTGACCCACGACCAGACCGAAGCCATGACGATGGGTACCCGCATCGCCGTCATGAAGGATGGCGTGTTGCAACAACTCGACACCCCCCAGAACTTGTACGACAATCCCGCCAACATGTTCGTGGCCGGCTTCATTGGTTCACCATCAATGAACTTCTTCGAAGCCACCGTCGGCCGTGGCAATGGTGGTCTCGTGGTTGACATGGGTCCCTTCAACTTGCCCGTACCTGCCAACCATGCCGCCCAACTTGATGCCTATGTCGGCAAGCAAGTCTACTTCGGCATTCGCCCCGAAAACATCCACGACGCCCACTACGTTCCCCGTGGCGTCGAAGAAAACGCCGTCATGAAGGCTAACGTCACCGTGCGCGAACCCCTTGGTAGCGAAGTCTATGCCTTCGTCGAAAACGGCGGCAAAGAAATGGTCAGCCGCCTCGACCCCCGTACCAGTGCCGCCATTGGCCAAGGCATTGACCTCGTGGTCGATATGTCCAAGCTCCACGTCTTTGATCGCGACAGCGAAAAAGCCATCATCTGATTGGTGGCGTAACGACGCACAAAAGAGCCGAGACCGCAGTTGCGGTCTCGGCTCTTTTATGGACTAATTAACCACCGGAGCAATTACCAATGGGATCAAATCATCGTCTATACGCACCGCCTCCACCAACAACGGCGCCCCTTCGGCTAACCGCAACGGAATCGCGTTGTCACGCCACGCTGGCCGGAAGGCTCGACTCTGGACCGGGTCGGTACGGTCGTGCAAATACATCCCATCAGGATGGGTATTCAATAATCCAATCACCCGGACGATACGATTGCGATCAAGGTTTGCTACCGTCTGTTCGCGCATCGTGGTATCGATGTCACTGACATCGATTAATTGCCGTTGCCCCGTCTGCATCTGTACCGTGCCGGCAATGATGATTGGTGCATAGCGCACTCCATTATCATCACGCCACGGGATGGCGGCGTATTGACTATCCGTCAGCGTCACTGCCATCTGTTCGGGAGCAAACTGCGGGGCATTTTCCGGCGTGATAACCACATATTCACCCAGCAGCGGGTGGGGTTTTTGATCAATAATAACGGCAGCTAATCGTACCACCGTGTTATTTTTTTGTAAAAAAACCTCACCAAACGGCATGGCAACTGGTGGCGTGCTTCCACACCCCACCAACAACCATACCGCCACCAATGCGAACCAGTAACGCACTTGATTAGGCCGGACGTACGACCGGTGTCGGCCGGAATCGTTGCAACACCGCCATCACCAACGGCGCACAGGTCAATACACTGGCAATGATACACAACGTGGTAAAGCCGAGGCCAGCAATAATAAACCCGCTACTCAGGCTACTCACCGCCGAAGAAAGATTGACGGTCAACTCGACGGCACCTTGGTAACGACCACGCTCGTTGGGGGCCAAGTTGTCAGCCAGCAACGATGAGCCACCGATGTAGCACATGTTCCAACCCAAGCCCACCAAAAACAACCCAATCGCCAGCGGCAACACGTCGATTGACAACGGTGCTACCACACATCCGGCAATCAAAATCAACGCACCGATACTCACTACCGCCGGTCGCCCAAAGCGGTCAGCAATCGTGCCAGTCACAAACGACAAGCCGTACATCCCCAACGTATGCGCCATAATCACCAACGAAATATCGGCCAAGGTGTGGTGATTATGACTCATGTGCAATGACGTAACCGTCATCACCAACACCATGATGGCCTGCCCAATCAACATCGACAGCGCCGCCAACTGCACTCCGGGCAAGCGGGCAATCACTCCCAATGGACGGGCCTCGGCCACCGGCGCATCATCGTCGCGCTTGAGCGCTTCGGTAATAATTCGGCCGACATCACGGGGGTCAGGACGAAGGAATGTGGTAATCAAAATACCGGCAATCAAAAAGAGCGCCGCACCACCAATCATCGGGCCCGACAATACATCAAAGCCAAACAATGATTTGACCAGATTCCCCAGCGGCGCCACCAACAACGGCCCACCCACTGCACCCACCGTGCCAGCAAATACCACGGTGCTAATGGCACGGGCGCGGTTTTCCGGCAAATTAGCATCGGCAGCGGCATAGCGACTCTGGTCGACGGCGCCACGGGCCGCCCCAATCAACAACAACCCAAGCAGGAAAATGGCAAATGAATGGGCGACAATCGCATAGCCGCCAATGCACATCCCCAAACTCCCCACAAAAAAGCCCAATGCCAACCCTGGCCGGCGCCCAAATCGTTGCATCAACATCCCCGCTGGGTATGAGGCCACTGCCGCGCCTATAAGTAACAATGTACCTGGTACGCCGGCGAGCACATCACTCCCACCTAGTTTGGAGCCAATGATTGGGTTCACCGTAGCGTTCGAAATCAGCGCTGCCGACCCTAGACTCTGGGTAATAAACAAGATTTGTGCGATGCGTTGACCAATCTTGGGGTCGACAATCGGTGCGTTACTCATTGTGGTGTTAGCCCCTTTGTGCTAATAATTATGGTACTGGAATAATCCAGACAACCCCTTTGTTGTTGTGTTCGGCACTCCAACCCGTGCCTGATACCCCTGAAATCTGCCACCAGACAAATCCATCAGCCAAAATCGGCCCCTCAAGCACTTGCACCACTTCATTGTCACGCATGTAGGCAGCCACTTTGGCACTCGTCGAAGGCGATATTCGCACCCGCAATGGATTGCCGTTGGTATTTTGGATGACCGCATGCGCTCCTTTTTTGAGCGCCAGTGGCGCTGGAGTCGCTGGTAACGGCGTGTTGGTGGCATATGACAATTGTTGGGCGGCCGGGAGTGTGGGCAAAATCACCACTGTTGGCCGAGCCTTTGGTGCCACAAACACACTCGTGGTGGTGAAATAATAAATCCCTACAGCTATTACGGCCACTGCCACCACAAACAATACGTTCAACCCGACCCGCCGTACATCAACAATCGGCACGGTGCCAGTTTTGCGCATATGCACGCGCGTTTGATCGTAGGCGCGCCGGTATGGTTCGTATTGATGATAATAGGTTGGGTTTGCTACGCCACGATAGGCGTCCGCCACCCCCCGCTCGTACATTTCTGCGGTATCCATATTGTCCCTCGTTGCATTCTGCGTATTATAACAAACCAGCGCAACGGTGTAACGAAATAACCACAAACCATTGTTCGCCGTATTCGTTTAGCCAAATTCATGCCACAACCGGTGCAATTCCGGTACCGGACTATGATCATACCGCTCGCTATCGATTGTAGCTGTTCGTTGCACAACCTGCAGCGGTGTTTGCCACATCCGTTGCACTGCCTTGCCACCACCCGTTAAATTCCCCCGCGCATCAATCAGCCCTTGAGCGCGCCGCAACCATGCGACCGGCAAATCACTATCACCGTACGGCATCGCAAACGGCATCGGCATCACCAGGCCAGGTGCACCTGCCTGATGCAATTGCGCCAACAGCGTTTCGTGATAGCGGCCATCGTCATCATCACTGAGTGCGGGGGTATCGATAATCTGTTGTTGCCACGCAATTTGTTGCCAGGTCGACGCCGCATCACTCATCAGTGTCGGCGCCAGCCACGGCAATACGGGGCGTTGGGTCAACCCAGCCACCACCGCATGCAAAAAAAGCGCCGGCGCACTCAGCCGCCGCGTCGTGCGTTGCCCAAGGGCCGGCATAGCGCCATCAACTAGCAACACATCAAAATATTCGGCCAATAACGCCAACGAAATCCCGTGTTGCCCCAGCAACACCGGGCCATCGACCATCCCCGCCAGCGTCGCCCGCGGCGCCACCGCCCGGGCCTGGGTAATCAATTTATGCAGCCAGGCCCGGGCAATCGCGGGAGTCGTCGGTGCTAGTTGACTCCACCCATCCGCAAGCATCCATTGGCTTATCGCACGATGACTGGCAAAATAGCCCATCACCGTCTGTATTAGTAAGTGATGCGCCTGTTGCCACGCCTCAGTGGTAAATGGATTCGCACTATGCAGGCGCTGCCAACGCCCATCAATTATCACCGCAGCTCCCTGCGTCGCAACCGGTTGTGTGGTGCGCCCTTGGAGCCACCCCACCACATCAGGGTTGTTGTGCCATTCTGGCAACGCAAATGCGCCCCATGCGGTTACCCCGAGGAGCGACACCATAGCGTTGAGCTTGGCGGCCTGTGCCGCATCGAGACAGCGCTCGAGATTGGCCATACTGACGCGGTCAATCCGTTGTGGGCGCGGCTGTAATTGCCCCCAGGGTGGCCGCAACACCACTTGGCGCACCCCCAATTCGGCCAGTTGGCTGAATTGGTCGCGCACCACCGCCCAATCAATTACTTGCCAGCCATGTTGTTTTTGACGCGCCGGCGTATACAGCACCGCCCCCATAAATGGCTGATTGGTCATGGCTTGGCTGCGGGACCAGTCCCACGCAAAAAGATATTGGGCCACGGCGCAAAATTACTGGCGAATTCTTCACCCGGCAAATCTTTGCCATGGAGCGTAATAATCCGGTACGCCACCACACTCATGCCATCTTTGGCTTTGTCTGACTGTTTGGTGGTGCCTGTGGCCAATGTCGCATCATCGACATAGACGGGATCTTTGGGAGCAGGAATGGTATTGGTGATTTTGGGGCCCACAACCCGCACTGCCCGATCCGGCGCCGTGCCACGCAAGGTAATATCGAGCATCTGTTTCTCGGTATCAACCATCGTATCAATCATCACCCAATTCCCCGTATCATTTACAAACCGCAAATCGAGCTCGCCCGTATAAATTGCCGCATCAAGCCCAGGCCCCGCCATATCCGGGTAGGCGTAATCGTCATACCATTTAATATAAAACGGATGGGCATGCCATTCTTTGAATGGCAACCCTGCATAAAACGCCGCCCGAAACAACGACGTCGACACTTGACACACCCCGCCGCCCCATTCCAATTGCGTCCGCTTACCCACCACCGCATACCCTTTGACAAAGCCGTTCGCTTCGTTTATTTCACCAACTTCGGTATTAAACGAAAACGTTGCGCCCGGGGCAATCAACACCCCATCAATATGTTTGGCACCCGCCATAATATTGGTAATCCGGTATTTGGCAGACCCCGCAAAACTACTCCGCCCCGTGCTCAACACATCGCCAAACCGCAATGCACCGATTTGGCTGGCACTCAACTGCGGCGTTACTGCGACCGTCGGTAATTCAACCACCCGGTCTGTCGCAAAAAAGGCATCGCCGATTTTTTGGACCGCCGCTACCCGGTCAAGGCGCACTCCATGACGACTCGGTTGTACGATGGTCGCACGCCCATCAACCACCGCTACCCGCGCTTCCACACTCCCCGTATCGATATACTGTGCCAAGCGGTCAACTTCAGTTGCAATCGCATTGGCATCTGGAATCACTTGGATGCCATTTGTCGTTTTGTTCATTGCAATCAAGCGAATCAAGTCATCTCGTTGCCACAACCAGTGCTGCTCCCCAGCCCGAATCAATATCGGCGCACTCAAAAACTGTTGCGCATTCTTTACACTCTGTGCCAACGTTTTATCGTCGGTGCTTGGCGCAAGGGCATTTGTACGCAGTGTGACCGTCAGCGGTTGCGCCGTACGGATGGTGTTCAATATATCCACCATCGTCTGATCAACCAACAGTTGCCGCCCTGTTTGTGCCGGTATTGCTTGCACTGTCCCCGTCTGACCATCTATCATGATGTCTGGGGCCTGTACCGGCTGATCAATATCTTTGGTGATTTGCATCAAATAATTCTGTAACTTGGCCTCATTTACCACGATGTGTGGACCCACATCCAATAACCCTTGCCAGCGCAACCAGGTGGTATGGAACAATACCCCCAAGCCCCGCCCTGTACTCATCCCCAATAATTCATTACTCGTCTGCCGAATATCGATCGAAATCCCTAAATCAGGCGCACTCGGATGCCATACCTGGTCGTGATACACCAACGTCACTGGCTCATTCAAAAACGCCTCGTAGCGTTGACTAATCCGCTCCGTCAACATGTTTCGCGTCAAGCCACTCATCGCCACGCCTTGCAACGTCACACCCGCGCTCACCGTTGGCTCACTGTTGGGCAATACATACGGCACACAGACCGCCAACAATACCAATACAACCGCAATAATCACCACTCCCCGAATATCATTACTACTCGCGTGGTCGTATGTCCGGCTCAACCACCCCGTTACCCCACCACCTACCACGCGCGTTTCAATCGGTGGCGTGGCAGGCGAAACAAGATTTTGTGGCGGCGTAAACCCATTACGCCGCCGCTGTATTGGTCCATATTTTTGCGCATATCGTTGTGGCATATAACTAAATCCTACGGGCTTCTTACTACACATACTAGCATTCATTATTTTTATTGTCAACTCAAATGTAGTACTATTTTTGGTAGTGTGTAATTTATTTTTTTAAATAAAAAACTTTTTAGCCGTCGTGAATAACCAATTCCGCAGGAGGTGCCTGATTGCACCTCCTGCGGAAAAACTCCACCGCTGGCCACGATTCTCGCTTACCCGATGGTCAAAAACTGCCCGTCGCTGGCACGGATGATTATTTTGGTTGCCACCACCGCATCGCGGTTAATCGGCCCATAAATATGCGGGAATAGTGGTGCGAGGGTATCACCTGGGCTAGGTGCTTCCCACTTGAGCGGGCTGGTCAAGCGCTCGCTCTCAATCACCAACAACAAAAAATCTCCCTGGACATTTTGATAAAAGCGATTAGCCACCGCAATCATCAATTCATCGCCTGCCGTACAATGCACAAAGCCATCATTGGCGTATTCTGCCGGCAAATAAGGTTGGTCGCTCGGCCAATCCTGCCAGCGCGTCGTGGTTACGAGGTGATAAATGAGGCTCATGAGTTGCTCCATAAAAAAGCATGCGCTGACAGGGTGTCAGCGCATGCGTCCAAACGTCGTTATTTAGAATTCTGACATCACATTTGCAAAGGCTTCGCGGCTCGGGCGCAGGTCGGTTTCGTTGATATATGCCAACGGCGTGTCGCTCAAATTCATCATTTGGGGCAACGTGGCACGTGCTTCGTTGATATACAGCAAGCCCGTCACAAACTCGTTGGCAATCCGGGATTCTTCCATCAACTTCATAGCCTGCCAGCGATCAGTGGGGTCATATTCGCGGGCCAATTTGCGCAACTTAATCATCGGGCCATCGTGCAAGCGCACCATTTGCTCCGTGCCTGGCTCGTAGTCGACTTGGACTTCGTTGTAGCTAGGAATGAAGGTGATGTCTTGAATGCGTTCTTCATGCTCTTTACCATAGGTGTAGCTTTTGGTCGAGGCATCTTGGTTGTTGAAGGTCACACAAGGGCTGATGATGTCAATCACAGCCGTCCCTTCATAACACAAGGCCGCCTTGAGCAATTCACGCACCTGTTTGGCATCACCGGCAAACGAACGGGCTACAAAGCCACAATCCGCCGCCAAGGCCTCGGCACAAATATCGATAGGAGGCAATTCGTTGATGCCGGCGTACTTGAGGTTTTGACCGACATCGGCAGTGGCCGAATGTTGACCCTTGGTCAAGCCATACACCCCGTTGTTTTCGACGATATAGACCATCGATACATTGCGGCGCATCATGTGCTTGAATTGCCCAAAGCCGATGCTGCCCGTGTCGCCATCGCCACTAATACCGATGGGCAACAAGGTGCGATTGGCGAGGGCGACGCCGGTGGTGACCGATGGCATCCGACCATGCAAGGTGTTGAAGCCAAATGAGCGACCCAAGAAGTAGGCGGGGGTCTTGCTTGAGCAGCCGATGCCGCTCATTTTGACCACTTGGCGCGGGTCGAGCGACAAATCATAGCAGGCAGCGATGATTTGGCTGGTTACCGAATTATGGCCACAACCGGCGCACAACGTCGTCGTGCCACCTTGGTAGTCTTGGCTGGTGAGTCCGATCCGATTGGTCGGACGATTCGTCACAGTTGTCATTGTGGGTACCTCGTTTATTTGCGTACGACGCCACGGTGCTCAAGGATACGATTAGTCACAAATTCGGCAGTCAAGGGCAAGCCGTCACACAAATTGACAGCGCGCAGTTTACCCGCCAAGGCCGGCACATGACTACACAGCAATTGGAGCATCTGGCTGTCTTGGTTCAATTCCACCACATAGACTTCGGCGTGCTGTGCCACAAACTGACTGATATCGTCGTTGAATGGCAATGCCCGTACCCGCAGGTAGCTACTTTCGACTCCTTGGGCCCGCAAATAATCACGGGCTTCCCGCACCGCATCATGCGTCGACCCGTAGGCGATAATTCCTACCGACGCACCGGGCTTGCTATCAACAACTGGCACCGGCACCAAGGTGCGGGCGGTGTCGTGTTTGTGTGACAAGCGATCCATGTTGCGCTTCCAGTCGTCGTTGCGCTCGCTGTACAACGCACTTTCGTTGTGCCCAGTACCACGCCCTAACCAGGCAGCGCGGGGGTGTTGATTGCCGGGGATGGTGCGATAGGGCACACCATCACCATCGACATCACGGTAACGACCCCATTGGTTGTTGTGTTCTGCCAAAAAGGTCTCAAATGATTCGGTATGCAATACTTTGCCACGGTTGAGTGGTTGACTGGGGTAATCAAATGGCTTGGTCATCCAATTGTTCATCCCCAAATCGAGGTCGCTCAATACCAGCACCGGTGTTTGGAGTTGCTCGGCCAAATCAAAGGCCACCCCGGCGAAGTCAAAGCACTCTTGCATCGAACCAGGCAACAAACAGACGTGGCGGCTATCGCCATGCCCGAGGTAGTAGGCCGACAAAATATCCCCTTGCGATACCCGCGTAGGCAACCCGGTCGAGGGTCCCATCCGCATAATATCCCAAATCACAATCGGCACTTCGGCGAAATACGCCAAGCCACCGAATTCGTTCATCAACGAAATCCCTGGCCCCGACGTCGCCGTCATCGCCCGGGTCCCGGCCCACCCTGCACCCACAATGATACCGGCAGCAGCCAGTTCATCTTCGGCTTGGATGATGGCATAGTTGACTTTGCCATCCTCGGCCGGACGCAATTTGGGGGCATAATCGGTAATTGCATCGACGAGACTCGTAGACGGCGTAATCGGATACCATGCCACCACCGACACCCCACCCACTACCGCGCCAATACCTGCGGCAGTATTACCGTCGATTAGGATTTGGCCGCCGGTTTCGTTCATGGCCGCCACCCGGAAGGGGTCTTGTTTGGGCAAATTGGTGCGCACATAGTTCATCGCCAAATCAACCATGCCCAAATTCATGTCAACCGCTTTGCGCTTGCCATTGAAGTGGTGCATCAAGGCGTCTTCGATTTGACCACGATCAATTCCCAACAACTCAGTCAACACACCCACATAGGCCATATTGATGATGTAATCACGTAGGCTCTGGGGCGGATTGAGTTCTTTGATGAATTCTTTGACCGGTACTGCGTATGACACCACATCGCTCCGCGGAGTGGTGAATTTGAGATCTGCGGGGTGAATACAGACGCCACCACTGGGGAGTTTGGCCAAATCCTCGTCAGAGGTCCGTGGATTAAAGGCAATCAAAATTTCAGAATGTTCGCGCCGTGCCGTATAGCCATGCTTACTCACACGGATGGCATACCACGTTGGTAAGCCTTGGATATTCGAAGGGAACAAGTTTTTGCCACTCACCGGAATACCCATTTTGAAAATGGCGCGGATGAGGGCGTTGTTGGCTGTCTGACTCCCCGAACCATTTTCGGTAGCCGCCACGATGGTAAAGTCGTTGACGATTGGGGTGTGCGGATCATACGTTGATGACTGGACAGCGGTGTCGATTATTGTCATGCCAGGCTCCCATGTTTTGCCATTATGCGCCGGTAATTATAGCACAGGAATGATACATTGCACGCAACGGTGTACGATAACGGCGGAGCGACACACCATGCGACATACCACGACCTACCTTGCCATCCTTACGGATAATTTCGCGAAAGCCCAATCATCGCTTTTCCAACTACACCCCAATGTCATTCCATTTCGTATGGAATAACATTGGGGTGTAGAACGTGACATAGATTTTGTGTTCTCAAAAACTCTTTTACCCGCACCATCATCCTGCCACCACGCACTGTCGCCCTAAACCGCCCATTCTTTGGGGTTAGCGCTCCAGGCTTCGACGGTCGCCCGTTGGTCTGCTTTGATATATCCAGCCGACACTGCGGCGTCAAGCACCGGCGTTAACCACGTCAACGGGGTCAGCGGGGCCTTGGCCGCCACAAATCGGTCAAATGTGGCTTGCCAACCATACGTAAAGATACACGCGCAAGTGACAGCACTGGCGCCTTCGGTGTATAATGCTTCGATAGCAGTCACGGCACTTTCGCCCGTTGACACGGTATCTTCGAGTAACAACACCCGTTTGCCTTTGATATCGGCGCCTTCGACTTGGCGTCCACGTCCGTGGGTTTTGGCACCACTCCGCACATACGCCATCGGGCGGGCGGCCCGCTCGGCCACCCACGCTGCCCACGGGATGCCCGCAGTGGCGGTACCCGCCACCACGTCGGCATCAGTCACTAGCGCCGCAAAGGCGTCGCTGATGATTTGGCGCGTGGCCACATCACCAATCAACAAACGATTGTCACAATATATCGGCGACTTAATCCCCGATGCAAAAGTAAATGGCTCGTGGGGGCGCAACAACACCGCATGTGCTTGCAACAACGCCAACGCCACCTGGGATTGATTCGACATGAGAGGCTCCTTCATTATGTACGTCGGATTAGACTTCGGTACCACAAACTCTAGTGTATCAATTTATGACGGCTCCACCGTCACGTTGTTACCACTCGACCCATTTAGCGCCAATCCCCGCGTCATGCGCACCACTCTGTTTGTGGCCCGGGGTGGTACTGACCGCAAACCCGAGCCCGGTGAGCGCTTTATCGGCCGCGAAGCCATCAACCGCTTTACCCAAGCCAATGTGGGTCGCACCATCGAATACGCCTGGCAAGATTTCGGCAAAACCGAGTTGCTCGATGGCAACGGCGCCGTCATCTTCCAGAGTATTGGCGCGCTCATTGACCAAAACATCCCCGGACGCTTGTTTCAATCACTCAAATCACACCTACGTGATAGCGACTTTGTCGATACCAACGTCTTTGGTACCCCCTACCGCATCGAAGAACTCATCGCCATCGTAATCCGCATGATTGTCGATCGCATCGAAGTCATCCTCGGCAACAAAGTCACCCGCATGGTCATCGGGCGCCCCGTCCACTACTCACACAACCCCGACCACGACCAAATCGCCATCGACCGCATGCGCGAAGCCTGCCAACTCGCCGCCTTGCCCTCATTCGCTTTTTTGCCCGAGCCCAACGCCGCCGCCGTGGCCTATGCCCGCACCGCCCCCGCCGACCAACGCGCCTTGGTTTTTGACTTTGGTGGTGGTACCCTCGACGTCACGATTATCGAAACGGACGGCAAGGGCGGCAGCCGCGTCCTCAGCAACGACGGTGTGCCTGTCGGTGGCGACGTGATGGATCAACGCATTATGATGGGCAAACTCCTTGCCCACTTTGGCGTCGAATCCAAAATCGGCCGCCAACGCATGCCCTTCCCCGCCGCAATTTCGGACCAACTCAGCGAATGGCAAAGCATTTTCGAGTTGTCCCACCCCAAATACATGCCGGTCATCGAAGATTTGCTCCATACCAGCACCCAACCCGAATTGGTAGCCCAGCTCAAAG
>CANFUF010000020.1 GCA_947450095.1 Roseiflexaceae bacterium | reverse complement strand
GCTTCCGACTTCACTTCATGCTTCCGACTTCACTTCATGCTTCCGACTTCACTTCATGCTTCCGACTTCACTTCATGCTTCCGACTTCACTTCATGCTTCCGACTTCACTTCACGCTTCCGACTTCACACTTCCTACTTCGTATGTGGAATCTCCGTGCGTGCCTACGATAGATTCTCGTTGGCTCGCACAGCGTACGCAGAGGGCGCGGAGACAAGCACACACGGTGGCACGCATTATTTAGTTTGAGGCCCAGCGCCAACAGCAGACCAACTAGTCACGATTCACGTCTGCGCCAAACGTTTTTTCCACAAAAAATAACCAAACAAATTATGTATAAAAATACGGTATAATACCTGCAACAACATAGAGCGTTGACGAAGCGAGTACGGTAATTACGACGACCAGGGAGTGTTGATCGACGACTGTGAGTCGACACCGCACGGATTACCCGAAGTTCCCTTCTGAGCTGTTTGGCAGAAGTGCGCCCGCATGCGTAGGTCAGACCGGTGTTTCCCGCCGTTATCGGGGCAGAGGGTCACGTTTTTGTGACCAAAACAGGGTGGTACCACGACCACACATCGTCCCTGACGATGCGTGGATTTTTTATTGGCAAACACGCCCAGCACTACGGAGGAATACGTGAGTATTATCGATCAATTGGCCACCATCGAACAAGCCGCCCTCGCCACCCTCGCTACGATTGACACCAGCGAGGCGATTAGCGAGTGGAAGAGCAACTACCTCGGCAAACAAGGTGCCATCGCCAAACTGAGCCGCGAGCTGGGGACATTGCCCAGCGACCAACGCCCCGCCGCCGGCCAACGCTTCAATGCAGTGCGGGGCGCCCTTGATGAGGCTTTTGCGGCACGCGAAGCGACGATTTCGCAAGCCGCCCAACAACAGGCCTTTGGTCAAGACGCCGTCGATGTAACCTTGCCTGGCCGCTTGCCGGTGGTCGGTCGCCTGCACCCCAGCACCCGGGTATTACGCATGATTACCGACATCTTTGCCGATATGGGATTCCAAGTCTGGGAAAGTCCCGAAGTCGAGACCGACACACTCAACTTTGGCCTGCTCAACATCCCCGAAGATCATCCGGCGCGCGACATGTGGGATACGTTTTATGTCGAAACAGCACCAGGTGCCGAAAAGGTCTTATTGCGCACCCATACTTCTCCGGGTCAAATCCATGCGATGCGGGCCCACGCCCCTAATCCGGTGCGGGTGATTTTGCCTGGCAAATGCTACCGCTACGAGCAAGTCACCACCCGCCACGAGATGATGTTTCATCAAGTGGAAGGGATTGCGGTCGGCCAGCACATTACTTTTTCGGATCTGAAAGGGACGTTGATTGGCTTTGCGGAGCGGTTGTATGGTGCCGGCACCAAAACCCGCTTCCGCCCTAGTTACTTCCCGTTTACCGAGCCGAGTGTCGAACTCGACGTCGAGTGTTTTTTGTGCAAAGGCAAGGGTTGCCGCATCTGTAAGCAAAGTGGCTGGCTCGAAGTCTCCGGCGCGGGGATGATCCACCCCACGGTACTGCGCAACGGTGGCTATGACCCCGACGTGTATAGCGGTTTTGCCTTTGGCATGGGTCCCGAGCGGATTACCATGCTCCGCCACGGCATCGATGATATTCGCTGGTTCTTTAGCGGCGACGAACGCTTCTTGCAACAGTTTGTATAACCGATGAAATACGTATTCACGCCACTCCACATATTGCGCGGCATCATGGCACTACTCGTATGTAGTGCACTGGTGGTGGCATTAAGTAATCCGCTGGGAGAAGCACCCGATGAACCGGCGCACTTCGACTATGCGCGCTTTGTGGCGGTGAATCACCGGCTCCCATTGCAATGTACCACGCATTGCCAAAGCGATGTCCCCGGCGAAGGGCATCAGCCCCCGCTGGCATACCTGGTGTATGCGGGACTCACCTGGCCATGGATTGATACGGGAGAATGGGTGCCCCAAGCCATCAACCCCCACTTCATCTGGCAAGGGGGCTCCCAATTACAAGCACTGGTACATGGCACCCGCGAGCAATGGCCGTGGCAGGGATCGTTTTTGGCGTGGCGTCTAATGCGACTCATCTCGGTGGCGTTCGTCTTGACTGGGCTCTATTTTGTCTGGCGGACGGGACTGGCTATTAGTACTCCGATCGTGGCATTAGTAGCGGTGGCGTTGCTGGCGAGTAGCCCGCAAACCAGTTTGATTGCGGGGTCGGTGAGCAACGACGCCTTGTTGTTTTGTCTGGCCGCGATTATCACTAACGGCACAGTGCGGGCGCGGACCTTGCGCCACATCGGGATGCTGAGTCTCGTTATCGGGGCGGCCCTCATCACCAAACAAAGTGCGATTGTGCTTATCCCACTCATTCTCTGGCCGATTTGGCAATACTTCGCCGGCTGGCAACGACTGTGGGCGTTGCTATGGGCCGTACTCCCAATGGCAGCAGTCGCGGGGTGGTGGTATCTCCGCAATCACCTGTTGTACGGTGATTTGTTTGGGCTGACCTTATTCCGCAGTATTTATCAACAAACCCCACTTAATTTTGGGCAAATCAGCACGTGGCAACAAGCCTTTAGTCAATTGGTGCGCTCGGGGTGGGGCATGTATGGCTGGATGAGCCTGGCAGCTCCTGATTGGTGGCTCCAAATTGGGGCAACAGTCATGATTAGTGCCATCGCTGGGTTAATGATCCATGGCGGAGCGCGCCGCCCCATCGCCGGCCACTGGTGGTTGTTGGGGACGATCTGGCTAATTGCCAATGTCTGGCTCATCAGCTTTGCCTATACCGTGGGTCCAGTGGCATGGCAAATGCGCTTGGTAATTAGCGCAGTACCCGCAGGATGTTTGTTATTGGCCAAAGGACTCGTGACTGGCATTGGAATTACACCCAAGCCCATCCAGGTTGGACTTGTGGTGCTAATTGCCACGTGCTGTCAGTTCGGTATCTGGTGGCGCCACGTATTGCCCAACTATCATGTCAACATGCCTGCGGCAGCCATTACCGCACGGCCTCTAGCCACGGCGACCAGAGCCATCTTTGTCGCACCCAAGGCCGGTGGGGGGATTGCATTGCTCGACTACACGCTGACCGGGCAACTGATTGCTGGGCAAGCGCTTGATTTGCAACTGCGGTGGCTCACCCAAACGCGCCCCAACAATAATTGGCAGGTGTTTGTGTGGGTAGTCGATGCAGAAAAAAAACCCGTGCTTCAGTTGCTCCAGCCGCTTGACCCCGAACTGCCGACGAGTGCATGGAGCCCTGGCGACCGCTTGTATTCGTTCCATCAATTTACGATTCCTGCCGATCTACCAGCAGGTCAATACGTCCTGCAAATCGGATTATTTGACCCAGCGGCTAATTTGCGAGCTCACAAACGCAATTACGTCGAAAAACTAACTGGTGACAGTATCCGGATTCCATTCGTTATTCCCACGCCCTAATGTATCCTCACCCAAAGGAGTTGTTGTATGCGCATTCCCCTTTCATGGCTACGTGAATATGTCGACGTTACTATTCCCGTAGACGAATTAGCCGAACGGCTGACCCGCTCGGGGCTCGAAGTCGATAGCATCGAACATATTGGTGGCATCCAGGCCGAATTACCCTGGGACCCCACGTTGGTGCTGGTCTGTAACATCCTTGAAGTCACCCAGCACCCCAATGCTGACCGGCTGGTGCTGGCCACCGTCGAATACGCTCCCGGGAGCATTCACACCGTCGTTACTGGCGCACCCAATTTGTACGAATACAAGGGGCTAGGACGACTAGTTCACCCTCTCAAATCGGTGTTTGCCCGCGAAGGGGCGGTGTTGTATGACGGGCATGTGGCCGAAAAAGTCAAGGTCAAGCTCAAAGGCAAACCGGTACGCGGTGTCATGTCGGATGCCATGCTCTGTTCCGAAAAAGAACTAGGTTTGTCCGAAGAGCACGAAGGCATCTTGATCCTCCCCGCCGATGCCCCGGTGGGTATGTCGTTGGTGGAGTACATCGGGGATACGGTGATTGACATCGACGTATTGCCCAACATGGCGCGCACCTTGTCGTTGGTTGGCATGGCTCGTGAAATCGCCGCCCTCACCAATCAAACCCTGCGGCTCCCCAATCCAACTGTCACCACCAGCGGTGCTGATGCCAACGACACCATCAAGGTCACGATTGCCGCTCCAGAACTGTGCCCGCGCTTTACCGCCAGTGTGGTACGCAACGTGACCATCAAACCATCGCCGTTTTGGATGCAACGCCGCCTGATCATGGCCGGTATACGCTCCATCAACAATATCGTCGATATCAGCAACTATGTGATGCTCGAATTGGGTACCCCCAATCACACCTTCGATGCCGATTGTGTGGCCGAAGCGCATATCGTGGTGCGTAACGCCCATACTGACGAACAACTCAAAACCCTCGATGGCCGCACCCACACCCTCAATCCCAGCCATTTGTTGGTGTGTGACACCACCAAAGCCTTGAGTGTGGCCGGGGTAATGGGTGGCGAAAGTAGCGAAGTCAGTGACCGCACTAAAAACGTGCTAGTCGAAGCAGCCGTATGGGAACCAACCATCATCCGGCGCATGTCGACCGCCTTCAAATTGCGCTCAGAAGCTTCTAAGCGCTTTGAACGGGGTGTTGATTCCGAAATGCTCGATTTGGCGCAACGCCGCTTGTGTCAATTGCTCCATGAATACGCCGATGGTGTGGTGGCTCCAGGCATGGTCGACGTCCGCACTGCACCTGTACGCGACGTCACGATTACCTTGACCAGCGCCGAAGTCAAACGGATCCTCGGGCTTGACTTCACAGCCACCCAGCTCAGCGATTTGCTCACCCCGCTCGGCTTTGGCTGTAGCGTGACTGCCAGCGACTGCCTCGCGGTGGCTGTGCCGAGCTACCGCCGTGACGTCAGCCATACCGCCGATTTGTGCGAAGAAGTGGCCCGCATGTTTGGCTACGACAATTTGCCCAGCACCATCATGGCCGACGAATTACCCACCCAACGCACCAATCTAGCCCTCGAACGGGAACACTTCGTGCGCGACGTGCTCAGTGGGGCGGGACTCAACGAAGCCATCACCTATTCGCTTACTAGCCTCGCATCAGCGGCCAACCTTGACCCCGCCGAAGCCGAAGCAACCACCTATCTGCGCCTCGCTAACCCATTGTCCAGCGAGCGTGAATACATGCGCCGCGCTGTTTTGCCAACCCTGCTCGAATCAGCGGCGGTCAATCTACGCGAGCGTGGCAGTACGCGGTTGTTTGAAGTGGGGCGCGTCTATCATCGCCGCGACGATGCCATTTTGCCCGCAGAACCATTGCGCGTGGCAATCGTGATGGCTGGTCAGCGCACCAACGCCTCGTGGCACGATGCTGCACCCGAGACTGTCGACTTCTTCGATGTCAAAGGGGTGGTGGAATTGTTGTGCGAACGTTTGCAAATCACCAATATTCGCATCGCACCCAGCGATGCTGACTATTTGCAACCGGGGCGCGCCGCGCAACTCATTGCACGTACTGCCAGCGGCGATGTGGTGATTGGCCACTTTGGTGAATTACACCCCCTCGCCCGTGAGCGCTTTGCCATGCCGGCCGTGCGGGTGGCAGTGGCCGAATTCGCCCTCGATACCTTGATCGAACTCGCCAATGTGCCCCGTTACACCAGCATTTCACGCTACCCAGCTAGTAGCCAAGATTTGGCGTTGGTGGCGCCTGTCACCGTGAGTGCCGAAACAATCGCAGCCTCGATTCGCAAATACGCCGGTGCTGCCTTGAGCAACATCGAGCTCTTTGACGTCTATACGGGCGCCAATTTGGGTGAAGGGATGCGCAGTCTGGCTTACCGGCTGACCTTCCGCAGTAGCGAACGCACCTTGGGCGATGACGAAATCACCAAGCTCCGTGCTAAAATCATCCGCGGTGTCGAACACGAAACTGGTGCCAAAATGCGTGCGTAAGCGAATTTGGTCTCCTAACCACCCAGGGCATAGTGCTCTGGGTGGTTTTTTAGCGCTTTATTGCGTCAAGCGTCATTGCATGGCGCACCTACATCACTTCCTGCTTCCTCCTTCACGCTTCCTACTTCCTATTGACATCTATCATTTCTCACCGTATAATTTTACTATGGTAATTTGATAATATTACTCATGTATTATTTTTACAACAAAAGGATGTCGTAATGAAGGCCTTTCGCTTTGATCGCAGCGCCTTACGGTTTGGGCAAATCAGTCTGATTGTTGTATTGGCGATTGGGTTTGTCCTCAATATTCCCTATGCGATATATGCTGGTGCATTGATGTTATTGAGTGCCTTAGTACTCCCAGCGTGGGCACCGCAATTAATGATCTATCGTTGGTTTGTCCACAACAACTGGGTAAACACGGCGATTTACGATGAAGATCCAGCCCCTCATCGCTTTGCCCAACAAATGGGATTTGGGGTATTAGTCATCGGGACGGTAGCGGCTATTTTGGGGAGTGCAATGATTGCGTGGGCGGCGACGTTAGTAGTGATCGCACTCGCGTTACTCAATGTGACGACGGGGTTCTGTGCAGGATGTTTTGTCTATGCTCAAATCGCCAAACTCCGGAGCGCATAATCATGAATGAGCGCATCATAGTTATCGTAGCCTTGATTAGTCTCGTGGTATTTTTTCGTTGGTATATCGGCTGGCGTAGTCGACGCGCCACCCAACAAGATGTAAAACTGACCCACTTCCCACTCGGGCAAGCCGGGATTATCGCACTCCATACCGACCATTGTGTGCAATGTGAGCGTCTACAAAAGCCTGCGCTAGAACGCCTGCAAAAACGCCGCAATGATATTGCAGTGGTGTGGCGTTCGATTCAAGAAGAAGCCCAATTAGTCAAGCAACTCGGCATCATGACCGTACCAACGACGGTGGTACGCAATGCCAACGGGCAGATTACCAACGTCAATATGGGCTATGTCGACGAAGATGTATTGATGCAACAACTTGCGATTGTATCGGCACCTCCGCACTGCCTCTAGCGAGAGGCTCATGCGTTACCATACAATAGCCGCCCGAGTGGTACCTCGGACGGCTGTTGCGCGTTATTTTTGATTGTGTGATTATGATTGCCGGCGGCCGGTGCGATGGAACAGGCTCATTGAATCGACCGAAATACCACTGTGAATGCGTTGAATCACTTCGGCCAGTAATGTCGACACCGACAATACCGTCAGATTGGGGTAGCGCTGGGGGTCTTTGATGGGCAATGTATCGGTGGTCACTAACTCGTCGATAGGACTTTTTTGCAGGCGATCAAGTGCTTGGCCTGCCAAAATTGGATGCACTACCGCTGCCGATACGGCCGTTGCGCCACGGGCTATTAACAATTCAGCAGCGGCAATCAACGACCCACCCGTCGCAACTTCATCATCGACGAGCACACAATGCCGACCACTGACTTCACCGATGACATTCAATGCCTCGACGTGGGGCTCGTGTTCATCGGCTGGTTGGATTTGGTGCAGGTGGCGTTTTTCGACAATCGCCAACGGTACGCCCAGTTTTTCGGCAAAATTACGGGCCCGTTTGGCAAACCCCATATCGGGTGAGACAACAGTGAGATTCTCGATGCGCCGTTGGCGAAAGTGGTGCACCATCATCGACATGGCGCTCAATTCATCGACCGGAATCGAAAAAAATCCTTGAATCTGGCCGGCATGTAAATCCAACGTAATTACCTGTTGGGCACCCGCAACTTGAATCATATCTGCCAGCAAGCGGGCCGTAATCGGCACCCGGGGCTGGTCTCGTTTGTCAGTCCGCCCATAGGCAAAAAAGGGCAACACGGCAGTCACCCGCCCCGCCGCGGCGCGCCGGCAGGCATCCAACATAATGTTGAGCTCCATGATGCGGTCGCTGAGTGGTGTCGATAGTGATTGCACGATAAAGACATCTTTTTCACGGACACTTTCATTCAAGCGCACAAAAATATTATCGTTGGGGAATTTGGTCAAGGTAATATCGCCCAACGTCGTACCAAGACGATCAGCGATTGCGCTCGCTAGGGCAGGGTTGCCACTTCCGCTAAAAATGCGCATCTCGCTAAAACGACTACCCATGTCATACCCCAATCATCTGTGCATTTCCAATCATGTGTCTATTGTAGAGTGTTTTGTAGGGCATGGCAACGAAGTATCACAATCAGGCTATCCACACCCAATCCCACATGTATACACCTGTTATCCACGAAAAAACATCTAGTTGTGCACAAGTTATCCACAATCTATCCTCATTTAGGGCAGTTGTCTCTCATCTACCGCAACGATACGCTGTGATGGCCAATAATAGAGCACCACAAAACTAATACAAATCACAATCACGCCGAACCACGCATCAATCACATTTGCATGAATAATGGTTGGTGTGCCCAACACCGATCCCGCATAGCCAACCACCATCCCTGCATACAAATTATTTACCACGTGGATACCAATCGCACGCTCAATGCCGTTATCACGGATGCTCAGCCAGGCAGTCCCCACCCCCATCAAAAAATAGTTGAGCGCCATTGGAATTCCACCACCAAGTGCCTTATCCATCTCGGGATTCCCCAGATGTGGCAACATAAATGCCAAACCGGATAACAAAACTAAAAAAACAGGTTTAGCCCACAACCGGGCCATCGCTTGGAGCAGGTAGCCACGAAACATCAGCTCTTCACCACTTGCTTGAATAGGAATCAAGAGCAAAATCAGTGGCGCCATCACGATCCACTGCGGCACATCAAGACTCCATTCATAACGCCCTGGATAGAGTAACGCTTCCACGACGGTGGCAACAATACTCAGACCCAACCACATCGCCATGCTTTGCCAGACCAACGACCAACGAAAGGCGTGTGCTGTGGTCAATTCGCGTAATGTGCGCCGATGCACCAGTCGTTGCGCCACCCACACCCCCACAAACAGCATCAGCGGCGATATCATCAACAGCACAAATTGGATCGGATTAGCAACTGCACTAGCAATGCTCCCATCAGTATTAGGTGTGATTAGCCCTACCGCTGCTCCTACCACCACAGGAATAGCGCCGAGGAAGATATAAAACAACAAAATTACGACCAATCCCAACCACCAACTCCACCACTTGCTGTTGCCAGTTTGCGTATTTTGTAGCCAATCCATATCAACGCTCCTTCTAGCTCACGAAGCCAGCATCATCGCTAACAGATAACCAAGTAATCCTCCACATATAGCAAACACTACTCCAAATACCAGTCGACTCATTGGCACACGCAACCCTGTCAAACGCATCCTGTAGGCAATCCATGGCAACGTGGTAAATATGCTCATTGTGGTTATCACACCAACGATAATTACCGTAGTGATCTCAACAATCATCCCCAACGTTGTGTTTTGCAGTGCCTTGAGCCACGGTTGTATCACCCCAAACAATAATGCGAGACTTACAACCAATCCCACAATACTCCACAACGCCGGCTTCGCAAACATACGTGCCGCACGTCGATACTTAGTCGTAGCATCTGCAGGACTAAATATTGATGCCGTCCCCGGAGCAGCCTTGAATAAATGAATTTGCCGCTCAATCGACACCACATGTTACCATCCTGCCGCTTCGCACATTGCAAAATATTCGGGTTCTGGGGAATCCTGATAATCAATCGCAAAAATAGCTTGCTCAGGTGCAGATTGCTCTAGCACAATGTACATACCGTTTATTTGGACCACACGCCAGCCTTCTGCGGCCCATTGTGTTAGACGATGCAAATCATGCTCTTCGGCAAACGCTAACCCAGCACCGATTTCACGCCGGGTAACAGGGATGATTTTCGTTGTTGTCGATGAAGGCATTTTTTACTCCTTTCATGTACCGTCATACAGACATTCTATGGTTCTTGACGTAGCGCATGCTGCGCAAACTCTACCATTGCTTGCTTCCGTGCAATTTCACGAGTTAAACGTTCCTGTCCCTCAGCGGTTATCACATAAATCTTATTGGTAGTATCTGACTCACAGCGTGCCACTAATCCCGCATCTACCAGTTGTTTAAGTGTCGTATAGAGCGTCGCTGGACCGATATGGATCGTTTGCGTATCCACATTCATCAGTAGTTTCATCACTGCATACCCGTGACGTGGCGTCACTAACGATGCAAGAATATAGTATTGCGAATCGTTCAATTCTCCGTTGGTTATTGAATCACGTCTCGACATTTCGCGCTACCTTTTCGATGGTTTGTTCGGCGTCTTTGTCACTTCGTATTGACATATATCATTAATTGATATATGTCAATATTAGCTGTGTCGTCTAACAACATCTACACCAAAGCCCCACGCATGAAATGACGTTAGGTGACTTCTCACATAAATGTGTTTTCTACACGAAAAACCCCCTCGTATGATTTCTCATACGAGGGGATTCCTACCGAATTGGTAGCGGCGAGCGGATTCGAACCACTGACCTTCGGGTTATGAGCCCGACGAGCTACCACTGCTCCACGCCGCGGTATTGGATGGCGCACAGACCTAGTCTCCCACAAGGCAACCTTGCAGTACCTTCAGCGCTGGAATGTTTCACGACCCGGTTCGGGATGGGACGGGGTGGGACCACTCCGCTTCGTGCACGCCAATGGTTCAGAGTGTGGAATAGCATTTTGCATACATTACCGACATGCCCTAGATCTTCCATCAGGGAAGCCCTCAGCCATGCGCACTCGTCGCCTCCACATGTCACCATGCGTCCAGCTCGAGCCGCTTATCCCAGTAATCTTCTGGGGGCCTTACCTGACAAATTCAGTGAGTACACTCATCTTGGGGGGTATTTCCCACTTAGATGCTTTCAGCGGTTCTTACGTCCAGACTTAGCTACGGAACCTGCGGGACGCCCCACAATTCCTCCACCAGCGGTCTGTCCAATCCGGTCCTCTCGTACTAAGATCAGCTCCCCTCAGTGTACTAAACGCTCATAGCGGATAGAGACCGAACTGTCTCACGACGTTCTGAACCCAGCTCGCGTGCCGCTTTAATGGGCGAACAGCCCAACCCTTGGGACCGACTCCAGCCCCAGGATGCGACGAGCCGACATCGAGGTGCCAAACCTTGCCGTCGCTGTGAACGCTTGGGCAAGATCAGCCTGTTATCCCCGGGGTAGCTTTTATCCGATAAGCTACAGCCCTTCCACTAAGCGCTGTAGGATCACTAAAGCCGACTTTCGTCTCTGCGCGGCCTGTTTGCCTTGCAGTCAAGCTCCCTTTTGCTTTTGCACTCGTCGGTGGATTGCCATCCCACCTGAGGGAACCATTGCGCGCCTCCGTTACTTTTTGGGAGGCGTCCGCCCCAGACAAACTACCCGCCAGTCACGGTCCATCTATTCAGATGTGAGTGCGCAATCTACAACAGAGTGGTATTTCACTAGTGCCTCCCCGAACCCCGCAAGGTCCGGATCACCGGCTCCCACCTATGCTACGCAGCTGTAGACCGCACACAATGACAAGTTGTAGTAAAGCTCCACGGGGTCTTTTTGTCCTGCTATGAGTTAGCCGCGTCCTAACGGCTATCGCAGTTTCACCGAGCCCCTGGTCGAGACACTGCCCAGATCGTGATGCCTTTCGTGCGGGTCGGAACTTACCCGACAAGGAATTTCGCTACCTTAGGACAGTTATAGTTACTGCCGCCGTTCACCGGGGCTTCAATTCAATGCTTGCACATCTCCTTTTAACCTTCCGGCACTGGGCAGGCATCAGCCCATATACATCGCCTTACGGCTTTAGCATGGACCTGTGGTTCTGTTATCCAGTCGCCTGGGCCTCTTTGTTGCAACTCTCGGACGCTCCAGCTGTACAGCCTTCACCTCCAAGAGCACCCCTTCTACCGAAGGTACGGGGTCAAATTGCCGAGTTCCTTAACCAGGGATCACTCGTCCGCCTTAGCTTCCTCAGCCTATCTACCTGTGTCGGTTTGCGGTACGGATACACATTTCCTCCCTAGAGGGCATTTCTCGTCTGCACAGGCTTAGTGGACTCGCGGTGGGATTGCTCCCCCACTCGTATTCGCGCCTCAGTCAACAACCACGTATTTTAGCCCGCGGTCTCCTTACACGCTTAAACGATCCTCGTCTGATCGCTCCACCTACCACTCAGCTTCCCTCGTCGGTCAAACAGTTGTGTGTAGTACAGGAATGTCTACCTGTTCTCCATCGGCTAACACGTTAGTGTTTCCCTTAGGCCCGACTAACCCGCCGCGGATCACCCTTGCGGCGGAACCCTTAGATTTTCGGCGGGGGAGGTTTTCACTCCCCTTCTCTGTTACTCGTTCCGGCATTCGCACTCGTATACACTCCACACTGGCTTCCGCTGATGCTTCATTGCGTATACGACGCTCCCCTACCATAGATTTCTCTATCCCGTGCTTCGGTACAATGCTTTAGCCCCGTTGGATTGTCGGCGCATCGTCACTCGACCAGTGAGCTGTTACGCACTCTTTAAAGGGTGGCTGCTTCTAAGCCAACCTCCTGGCTGTCTGTGCAACGACACATCCTTTCCCACTCAGCATTGATTTTGGGACCTTAGCAGCGGGTCTGGGTTGTTTCCCTCTCGACAATCAACGTTTGCGCCAACTGTCTCACTCCAGGTACGTCATATACGCATTCGGAGTTTGCCGTCGCTTGGTAGGCGGTGAAGCCCCCGCACAACAACAGTGCTCTACCTCGTATATCACTTCCCCTGGGCTGCACCTCAATGCATTTCGGGGAGAACCAGCTATCTCCGCTTTCGATTGGCATTTCACCCCTATCCACAGTTCATCCGAGCGTTTTGTAACACACACCGGTTCGGGCCTCCACGTCATCTTACTGACGCCTCACCCTGACCATGGATAGCTCAAGCGGTTTCGGGCCTACCCGATGCGATTATCGCCCTATTCAGACTCGCTTTCGCTGTGGCTCCGTCTATCACTGACTTAACCTACCACATCGGGTAACTCGCCGGATCATACTCCAAAAGGCACGCCGTCACACTGCATTGCTGCCTAGTGCTTCGACTGCATGTAAGCGTACGGTTTCAGGTTCTTTTCACTCCCCTCGCCGGGGTTCTTTTCACCATTCCCTCACGGTACTTGTTCGCTATCGGTCGTTAAGTGTAGCTAGCCTTGGAGAGTGGTCTCCCCAGCTTCATACCGGGTTTCACGTGCCCGGCACTACTCAGGATACAACTCACGGGTCACACGGATTTTCATACGCAGCTCTCATGCTCTTTGGCAGTGCGTCCCAGCACTTTCTGATTCCCTGTGATCGCTCATGTGCGGTCGCGTCTGTTTCCGCTAGTTGTCCTACAACCCCAATATCGCAACGCCAGACGGCTTGACACGATACTGGTTTGGGCTTTCCCCGATTCGCTCGCCACTACTACGGGGATACTTTCTTTTCCTCGGGGTACCTTAGATGTTTCAGTTCCCCCGGTTCCCTCTGCTTACGCAGTAATATTTCTATTGGGTTGCCCCATTCGGAGATCTTGGGATCACTGCCTGCTAGCGACTCCCCCAAGCTTTTCGCAGCGTTGCCACGTCCTTCTTCGGCACTTAACGCCAAGGCATCCACCGTACGCTCATTCTGTCTTCCCTGTTGGAACATCTCTTGCATGTCTCAACCATCTATGGACTCGCGTCCATAATGCTTTGGTTTATGTATGCTCTTTGCTATTCCACTGTAAAGGTACCGCACTCATAATGAGTGCAGCACCTTCACCCCTGAATCGTGACAATCATATAACGATATCTATCTCTGCCCTACTGCAATTGGGTGGGTGCTGATGCCGAAGCATCGGGCTCCCTAGAAAGGAGGTGATCCAGCCGCACCTTCCGGTACGGCTACCTTGTTACGACTTCGTCCCAGTCGCTACCCCTGCCCTCGGCCGCTACCTCCTTGCGGTTAGCGCACGGACTTCAGGCATTGATAACTCCCATGACGTGACGGGCGGTGTGTACAAGCCCCGGGTACGTATTCACCGTGCCATGCTGATACACGGTTACTAGCAACTCCTCCTTCACGGGGGCGAGTTGCAGCCCCCGATCTGAACTGGCGCGTTGTTTCGCGATTTGCTTCACCTTGCGATGTTGCGGCGCATTGTCAACGCGATTGTAGCGTGTGTGTAGCCCTAGGCGTAAGGGCCATGCGGACTTGACATCATCCCCGCCTTCCTCCCCGAAGGGCAGTCCGACTAGACACAGGTAACTAGCCGTAGGGGTTGCGCTCGTTGCGGGACTTAACCCAACATCTCACGACACGAGCTGACGACAGCCATGCAGCACCTGTAGATCACCCTCGAAGGCTGACCGATTTCTCGGCCATGCAGATCTATGTCAAACCTAGGTAAGGTTCTTCGTGTTGCATCGAATTAAACCACACGCTCCGCTGCTTGTGCGGGGCCCCGTCAATTCCTTTGAGTTTTAAACTTGCGTTCGTACTTCCCAGGCGGTATGCTTACCGGGTTTCCTGAGGTACCCAAAGCCTTAACAGCTCCAGATACCGAGCATACATCGTTTACGGCGTGGACTACCTGGGTATCTAATCCAGTTCGCTCCCCACGCTTTCGCACCTGAGCGTCAGTATATGGCCAGTTGCCTGATTTCTCCCTTGGTCTTCCTGCCGATCTCTACGCATTTCACCACTACACCGGCAATTCGAGCAACCTCTCCATAACTCTAGTCGTGCAGTTTGGCATGGCGTCAATCAGTTAAGCTGATTGGTTTCACACACCACTTGCACAACCGCCTACGTGCGCTTTACGCCCAGTAACTCCGGACAACGCTTGCCCCCTCTGTATTACCGCGGCTGCTGGCACAGAGTTAGCCGGGGCTTATTCGCGAGGTACCGTCATTATCGTCCCTCACAAAAGGAGTTTACAATCCGAAAACCTTCATCCTCCACGCGGCGTTGCTCGTTCAGGGTTTCCCCCATTGACGAAAATTCCTTACTGCTGCCTCCCGTAGGAGTCTGGGCCGTTCTCAGTCCCAGTCTGGCTGGTTGTCCTCACAGACCAGCTACCCGTCATTGGCTTGGTGAGCCTTTACCTCTCCAACTACCTGATGGGCCGCAGGCTCCTCGTTTAGCGACTTGCGCCTTTCCTCCTTGCGGAGCGTATGCGGGATTAGCGTATCTTTCGATGCGTTATCCCCCACTAAACGACAGATTCCCACGTGTTACTCAGCCGTGCGCCACTCACCCCGAAGGATGCGTTCGACTTGCATGTATTAGGCACGCCGCCAGCGTTCGTCCTGAGCCAGGATCAAACTCTTCATAAGTGGTAGAACCACACACTTGCGTGTGTAGAACCGCCCACGCTGACAGAAACATTATTTGTTATATGGTCGTCACGATTCAGTTGTGAAGGTGCAGAATTGATTTTTGCGAAATACGTTTTACCGCATCTCAATCGCTTCTTGTTTCGTTGCCGTTCGCTCGGTGGAGTGAATATCTTTCGCAACGAGGTGTATATTAGCACATGGGGTATAGGCGTGTCAAGGGGTTTTTGAGGCAATTTTGGGTGAGTTTTCAAATTGGTCCGAATTGGGGGGATTTATCACCCCGGAGCGACTGTCCGTGCGGCAGCGTACCGCCCAAAAAAATCGTCGTTTCGGGCATCTGGATACACGTAAATGCGCCTGTCGCGGTCATTACCGCAACAGGCGCACATGGGGCCGCACAAAATATCGAGCCAAGAGTGTTACTCTTGGCTCGATGCGATTCACGTTTGCGGCGGGAGTTTTTTAATTAAAGGCCATTCCGATAGACAACCCGACCCTCGATCATGGTCAAACGGGAAGTGATGTGCTGGAGCTGAGCGGCATCGCAGGTGAAGGGGTCATCGCTGAGGACGGCCAAGTCGGCCAGCATGCCGGGCATCAGGGTGCCTTGGCGTGATTCGCTACTGGCACAATAGGCGGCGCCTACCGTAAAGCCCCGCAATGCGCTCATGCGGCTAATCGCTAGCTCGGGGTACCAGCCCCCAGTGGGCGTGCCATCGAGCTTGCAACGGGTGACGGCGCCATAGATGCTTAGCCACGGGTTGAGCGATTCGACGGGGGCATCAGAGCCGAGTGCCAACACGGCACCGCTGGCTTCGAGGGTGCGCCAGGCATAGCTGGTGGCGTTGCGCTTGCCCCACAAGCGGTCGGCAGTATCGAGGTCGCCAACCATGTGGACGGGTTGCATCGAGGCTACTACGTTCATGGCAGCAAAGCGGGGGATGTCGAGGGGGTCGAGCAATTGACAATGCTCGATGCGGTTGGGGATGGTCAAGACCCGTTTGGCGGTATCGGCCAATGTCTCGCCGTGGTGTTGCAATGAGGTCAAGGCGGCTTCGATGGCGTCGAGGACCTTGCGGTTGGCACCGTCGCCGATACAGTGTACCGAGATGGCGATGCCGGCGTGGTTGGCGCGGCGTACATAGTCGAAAATTTCGTCGCGGGTGATGGTGGGCAAACCATAGTTGTTGCCCCCTTCAAAGGGCGCCAACATATCGGCGGTTTCGGAGCCCAAGGTACCGTCGACAAAAAACTTAAACTGGCCGATGCGCAACCAATCGTCGCCGAGACCACTGCGCACACCCATCTGGAGCATGTGTTCGAAGCCGTTGGGGTCGATACACATCAATACCCGTCCGGGCATTTCGCCACGGTGGCGCAATTCTTGGAGGGCACGGAGATGGATAAAGCCGTCTTTTTTCATGCCGGTCAAACCATGCATGCCGACCATACCGTAGCGGTAACCTTCGGCAAATGCGTCTTGGACGGCCTGCATGCGATCTTCGTCGGTGATATCGGGGATGAAGCGGCGCACCAAATCGATAGCGGTTTCTTTAAAAATCCCAGTGGGATCGCCGTTGGCGTCGCGGTCAATATGGCCACCATCGGGATCGGGGGTGTCACGAGTGATACCGGCGATTTGCATGGCGGTATGGTTCATCCAGGCCGAATGACCATCTTTGCGAGTCAGCAAGGCGGGGCGATCGGGGGCGAGGGATTCGAGCTCGCTGGCAGTGGGCCAACGGCCACCCCACAAGGTATGATCCCAGCCGCCACCTTCGAGCCACTTGCCAGCAGGCAAGCGTTGGGCGGCATCGGCGATTTTGGCGCAGACGAATTCAAAATCGGCCATCCCGTCGAGGCGAGTCTGACGCAACGTCAAGCCGTGCGAAATGATGTGCACGTGGGCGTCGGTCAAGCCCGGAATCACCGGGTTGCCTTGTAAATCGAGGGTATAGGTGGTGTCACCCATGATGGCGGTGACGTCGGCGAGGGTGCCAGCGGCACACACCACGCCGTCGCGAATACCCAACGCTTCGACCTGGGGCATAGCAGGATCGAGGGTGTAAATGGGACCATTGGTAACCAACATACTCGTCATATTGCACGTCCTTGTGTGGGAGGGGGATTACCGCAATATTATGACACAAATGAAGGAGGAAGTGTGAAGGAGGAAGGAGGAAGGAGGAAGGAGGAAGGAGGAAGGAGGAAGTGTGAAGGAGGAAGGAGGAAGGAGGGGCGAATCATCCCGGCGACCCAAAGTAGGGGCGAATCATCCCGGCGAATTTATTCGCCGGGATTCGCCCGGGGGAGGGGCGAATCATCCCGGCGACCCGGTGGAGGTGCGAGGCATGCCTCGCACCCTGATGATTAATTTTTGCGGCGCAGATCGTCACGCAGGCCGGGAGGAATCATAATATTGGGGTTGTCTTCGTAGGGGCGTTGAGCATTATCATCACCACGCCGCCCACCAGCCAATGGCGAACCACTACGGGGTTGATTCACTGGTGGTGGTGGTGGCGTCGGCTGTGTTGCACCGACCGGCCGGATGGGGCGTTGGTCGCGCATATCACGATTATCGCTACTCGGCGATTTGGGCTGTGGCGCTTCTGGGGGAGCGACACGCTTCTCGGGTTCACGAGCCACTTGGCGCGTCGGCAACTGGGTTTTTTGACGGAAGTTGCTAATGCCCGTGGCCACCAAGGTGATTTTGACCTGATCGGCAGGGAAGTTGGGGTCAATGACTGAACCCCAAATGATATTGGCATCAGGATCGACAATCGATTCGATGGTGTTGGCTGCTTCAGAAATTTCGGTGAGCTTGATGTTTTCGTTGCTGGTGATATTCAACAAAATCCGCTTGGCACCACGGATTTCGACATCGAGCAACGGCGAACTCATGGCGGCTTCGATGGCTTGTTGGATGCGGTTTTCACCGGCGCCCGTACCAATCGACATCAAGGCTTCGCCCGAATTAGCCAGAATGGTTTTGACGTCGGCAAAGTCGACATTCACCACACCAGTTTTGGTGATGAGGTCGGCCACACCTTGGATGCCTTGGCGCAATACGCCATCGACAATCTGGAAACCTTGCAAAATCGAAATCCCCCGCTTGGCGTAGGCTTCGACCAAGCGATCGTTGGGGACCACCACCAAGGCATCGACATATTTGCGTAATTGTTCGAGGCCCCGCTCGGCTTGTTGGAGGCGTTTGTTACCCTCGAATTTGAAGGGTTTGGTTACGACGGCGACAGTCAAAATGCCCAAGTCTTGGGCAATACTCGCCACAATCGGGGCTGCACCCGTACCCGTACCACCACCCATGCCGGCGGTAATAAATACCATGTCGGTGCCTTTGAGAATTTCGTAGAGTTCGTCGTTCGTTTCTTCAGCGGCTTTTTCGCCGACGGTTGGGTCACCACCCGCACCCATCCCGCGGGTGAGGCGTTCGCCAATACAAATGCGGTAATCGGCTTTGGAGCTCCGCAATACTTGGGCATCGGTATTGATTGCCACAAATGTGACATCTTGAACGCCATCTTCGATCATGCGATCGATGGCATTTGAGCCACCACCGCCCACTCCAATCACCCGAATGACGGCCTGCACATTACGTGGTTGTTGAAACGACATCGGTGGCTTCCTTTCGTACCAAATTAAATCCAAAATGCCAACAAGGAGGAGGGATGTATCCACCCCAGCAGGCATTATTATGTCATGTTAATCAAAAACCAATGCCGGCGCATCACCGAACCCGGCGCTAGTTGCCTGGACGATCTTTGTCGCGACTGCGCCGTAAAAAAACCGGAATATCGACGTCACTTGGATTGGGGAGGTTGCGGACAGGAATCGGCTGTGACGGGGTGCGACCATCACGCGTACTCGGTAGCGGCGTCGAAATCCCCGTATTGGGGCGGGGGGCGACGGGGCGACTGCCACCCATCAATGATTCGCGGCCGGTATTTGCGGCAATGGTTGGCGCAGGAGCAGCCTTTTTTTCTTCGTCAAAACCAGTGGCAATCAAGGTGACCTTGACTTGGCCACGGGGGAAGTTGGGGTCGATTAACAAGCCCCAGATGATGTTGGCATTGGGTTCGACTGCTTCTTCGATGATTGACGCAGATTCTTGGACTTCAAAGAGCGTCACATCTTCACCACCAGTGACATTCAACAACACACTACGGGCACCATTGATAGTGACTTCGAGCAAGGGTGAATCAATGGCTTCACGTACCGCACTTACCATGCGGTTTTCGCCACTACCAATCCCAATCGACATCAAGGCGGTACCCGAACGTTGCATGACCGAACGCACGTCGGCAAAGTCGACGTTAATCAAGCCAGGCAGATTAATCATATCGGCGATACCTTGGATGCCTTGGCGCAACACGCCATCGGCCATCTGGAAGGCTTGCATCATGGTGGCATTTTTGTTGCCGGCCAGTAACAAGCGGTCGTTAGGGACAATTACCAGGGTATCGACATAGGGGCGCAAATTATCAATGCCTTGATCGGCGACCCGACGACGCGGTTTGCCTTCGAAGCTAAATGGTTTGGTTACCACACCCACCGTCAAAATCCCTAATTCGTGGGCCAGCTTGGCAATCACAGGTGCGGCACCGGTACCGGTACCACCGCCCATGCCGGCAGTCACAAAGACCATATCGGCCCCTTTGAGGGCTTTAATTAAATCATCGCGTGATTCTTCGGCGGCTTTCTCACCAGTGGTAGGGTCACCACCGGCTCCGAGGCCTTTGGTGAGCTTGTCACCGATGCGGATGCGTTGTGGCGCCTTGGAATTAAACAAAGCTTGGGCATCGGTATTGACGGTGATAAATTCAACGTTTTGCACACCGTCGGCCACCATGCGATCAACTGCATTGGAACCGCCGCCACCGACGCCGATGACACGAATAACAGCGACGCGTTCGTTGAGGTCGTGTGAATTATCGAGCATATGCGCCTCCATTGATGACGGTACTACAGAGAAATATCCAATCACCGAAAAGAATATTCAGGAAATTGCAACGATTTTGTAATCTGATTCCTATTATACTACATCATTACACATATTGTGTTAGGAATTAATCGCTGTCACGAAATTTCACACAAATTATGTTTCATTTTATATAAAAACAATATCCCCTTATTCCAATACACAACCACCCTGATTCACGACATATACAGACAACTGGTTATATATACATTTATTTACAAATAACCAAATTTAATAAAATAATTTATGTTATTTTTTACGGCAAAAACTCACGTAGCCATTCCTTAAAGCGTTCATATAATTCGACCCAGCGGCCTTCATCGTGCGCACGACCACCTTCGTCGTTGTTGCCGTGATGGTATCCCCAGCGAATGAGCCCAAGCACCGTGGCATACATAGGGGAATTGAGGGCATCGGTCAAACCATATACATCATGGGCAATCCCCACACGTACGGGGGCATTGAAGCGTTCTTCAAACAAGGTGTCAATGTTGGTCATTTGGGCACCACCGCCGGTCAAGACAATCCCCGAGGCATAGGAGCCTTCGTAGACACTATGATTGACTTCATAAATCACGAAATCGATCAACTCATCGGCACGGGATTGGATGCACTGATTAAACAACAGGCGGCTAATATCGATATAATCACCGGCGCGCCCACCTTCGATTTCGATTAATTCATTGTGGCGCACGGGATCGGCAATTGCATCACCAATAATTTGCTTGTTATGTTCAGCAGAATGGGGATTGATCTGGAAGGTCATGATAATATCGCTCGTAAAGGTATGACCACCAATCGGGATGACGTGGGTATGCCAGGTATTACCTTGGGCAAAAAAGGCCACACTGGTGGTGCCACAGCCCAAATCAATCAACACCACGCCGCTTTCGCGTTCTTCAGTGGTCAACACGCCTTCTGCAGCGGCGAGGGGTTGGAGTACCACCTCGTCGATTTCCACACCAGCTTCTTGGAGTACTTTAATCAAGCTTTGGATAGCAAGCATTTCGCAAACGACAATATGCACATCGACTTCGAGGCGGAAGCCATGCATACCAATCGGGTCACGCACAACATTACCATCAAGAATATAGCGATAGGGCATCACATGTAAGATTTCGAGGTTGGAAGGCAAGGCATCGGCTTGGGCAGTTTCGATGGCACGCATGATTTCTTCACGAGTGACGACGCCATCCCCCACCCGCGAAATAGCAGACAAACCGGTACGATTGTAGGTGCGGATATGTTTGCCCGAAATAGACACATAGGCAGAGACCACGCGATATCCGGTTTGTTCGGCTTTGTTGATACTGGCGATGACCGCCCGACTCGCTTCTTCGATATTGACGACCATGCCACGTTCAATGCCTTTGGATGGCACAATGCCGTAACCGAGCACATTGATGCGATCATCTTTATCGATTTGCCCAATCACGGTGCAAATTTTGGAGGTACCGATATCGATACCGACAATATGTCGTACTGCCATAACAACCTCTACATCACTACTCATCTTATGGAAGGGAAGTCGCCGTTGTGGTTAATACATCCGTGGTCGTGATACCAACCGTCGTGGTAAGGATTTGGGTATCACTCAGCGCCTGGGTTTCGGTAATGACTTCGCTGAGCGGTACATCAGCACGATAATAGGGTGTCATAGAGCGTAAATCCGCAAAGCCGAATTCGGCTTTATTGGCCCGTAATTGTTTGAGGATAGCGATTTTTTCGTCGAGGCGTTCGCTGCTACCAAACAAAATCAACTCGCCGCTACTGGTGCGAATATGCATGCCACGACGGGGATCCCACCCCAAACGGGCAATGACAATTCCCGCATCTGCAGGTAAACGCAAGGTCACATCACGGGCCAAACCGATTACAGTGCTATCAACTTTATCGCCAGCTTTGAGTTTTTTGCCACTATCATCGTTAATCACAATTGTATCAGTCAACACAACTGCCGAATCAATCCCGAGTAAATCACCTTCACCATTGACGATTAAATACCACTGGCCACTCTTCCAGCGGATTTCGCTTTTTTGTTCGGTAATAGTAATCAGTACGGCATCGGGGAGTTGTACTTGCACCGACGCACTGGTGACATAGGGATTGGCCAACAATCGTGCCCGAATCGCATTGGGGTCAACAGTCCAGATGGGCATACCGGTGACGGCAGCCAGCTCGCTGACCCGTTGGCGACTCATCGTTGCGGCACCTTCAACCTTGACCGTTTGTACGACATACATGCCAGACCAAAGCATTTGGACGGCATAATAGAGCACGATGAGCACCAGACCGAGGCTGATAATCCGGCCACTTTGCACAAACTCGATTAGCAAAATACGACTGCCTGGACGCACGCCACGCCGACGCCGTGAAGGGGGCGGATTATCGTTGAGGGGCCGACGACGCACAGAACTCACAGCTATGACTCCTACCCACGCACACCACGAGCCAAGGCGAGTTCGACCAAGCGATTCACCACTTCGGGGTAGCTAACACCACTTGCTTGCCACATTTTGGCGTACATACTCATCGGTGTAAATCCCGGCATCGTGTTGACTTCACTCAAATAAAAAACATCGGCAGCGGCATCATACAAAAAATCGACGCGCGCCAGACCAGCCCCATCAATGGACTGAAAGGCACGTAATGCCAGTTGGCGCACTGTAAACGATTGTTCGGGGGTAAGTGCTGCCGGGATAACCACTTGAGTGGCGTCGTTTAAATACTTCGCCTCATAATCATACCATTCATTGGCAGGAATGATTTCACCAGGAACACTGGCATCGGGAGATTCGTTACCGAGCACACTAATCTCGATTTCCCGCGCGGTAACGCCTTGTTCGACCACAATTCGGCGATCATAGGTACAGGCCAATTGTAAACCAACATGTAATTCTGCCCGTGATTTGACTTTACTAATCCCCACACTACTGCCCATATTGGCCGGCTTTACAAACATCGGGTAACGCAACTGTGCTTCGAGCTGGTCAATCACTTGGTCTGGGTGCTGTTTGTAGCTATGTGCTTGCACCAATTGCCACGGGACGACGGGTAGACCAGCAGCGGCAAAGGCGGCCTTCATCATTGCTTTGTCCATGCCCACCGCAGACGCCAACACGCCACAGCCCACATAGGGAATCCCGGCCAAATCCAACAACCCTTGGATGGTGCCATCCTCTCCCATTGGGCCATGCAGGACGGGGAATACCACGTCCAATCCTTGAATCTGTTGGCTTACGGCACTGCCATCGCCCCGCAAAATCAGATGCGGTGACACCGTAATCTGGGCTGGGACTTGGGGTGGCTGGACATGATCGCCACCACCGGGCAACAACGCCACATCTGCCACCGATTCAAGGGTGGCGAGTACATCGCCCCCCGCCACCCATTGGCCGTTTTTGTGGATACCAATCGGCACCACATCATAGCGGGCCGGGTCGAGTCCATTGAGCACTGCCCGAGCCGACACCAACGATACTTCGTGCTCGCCCGATTGTCCCCCAAAAATAACCCCAATCCGAATGCGTTTCATGGTTGCCCCCGTCATATCATGGCGCCGAGGAATTGCACCTCGGGCTCGAGTTGTATCCCAAATTGGCGTGCCACCACATTGCGGACATGCGCGATAATCCGGAGCACATCGGCGCTCGTTGCATGGTCGCGATTGACGATGTAATTGGCGTGTTTGTCAGCAATCACGGCGCCACCACTGGCAAATCCACGTAATCCGGCGGCATCAATCAATCGTCCAGCCGAATCGCCGGCAGGGTTTTTGAAGACACTGCCACACGACGATCCTGGTGGCGTTTTGCTCCGGCGCAAGGCGGCGGTCGTGGCCATATCAGCCATGAGTTGTACTACATCGCCACGCTGAAGCGTGACTGTCGCCCCCACCACAATCGGCCCCATATCAGCCACCATCATCCCTTGGGTCATCTTGGCGGCATTTTGTTGTTTGAGGGCACTGGTACGATAGCCAAACCCCAACTGGGCCGCGGTATACGCCACCATTGCACCCGCTTGCCAAATATCGACTTGGGTGACGCTTTGGGCCATATCGCCCCCATAACAACCCGCATTACCATATACGGCACCACCAACGGTGCCCGGCAAACCTTCGGCCCACGCGAGTCCCGCCCAGCCGGCGTTGACCAGCTGGCGCACCGTGCCCGCCATCGGCGCACCCGCCCCGATGGCAACCAGTGCATAATCAGCCTGAGCCGTTACATCAACCCGCATATCACGCATGCGAATCACCACGCCAGCGAGTCCGGCATCGCTAATGAGCATATTGCTGCCACCACCCAGTACCCAGACCGGCAAATGCCGACTATCGGCAAATTCGAGGGCTGCCTGCACGCCACGAGGTGAACGGACAGAGGCCAAGTAGCGCGCAGGTCCACCGATGCGCCAGGCAGTAAGCGGGGCAAGAGGGACATTTTCGGTGATGGTAATGTCGGGGTTATCCATGGCGCTGCTCCAACAACGCCAACAGCCGTGGGCCCACCTGAGTGCCGTCACCGGCACTCATGGTAATCACCACATCGCCACTCTGCGCTATATCGGCAATGACCGTTGCTGATTGGGCAATCGTCCCGCTCGCATACACGGCTGGGTGGGCGATATGCTGCACCAACCAGGCGGCATCAATGCCGGCCACTGGTTGCTCGCGCGAGGCATAAATATCACCGATACAGACCACATCGGCGTCGCCAAAGGCGGTGGCCCATTCGGCAACCAAACTCTCGGTGCGGCTATAGGTATGCGGTTGTACATAGGCAATGATGCGCTGGCCGGCATAACGCGCCCGCGCTGCCGCCAGTACCGCCGCCACTTCGGTGGGGTGATGGCCGTAATCGTCAATCACCGTCACACCCGCCACCGCACCTTTGTACTCAAACCGCCGCCGCGCCCCCCGGAAGGTCGCCAGTGCTTGGGCGACCAGCGCCGGTGCGGCGCCGGCCAATACGGCGGCAGCATAAGCGGCGACAGCGTTTTTTACATTATGCAAACCTGCTAGTGGAATAGTTACCGGCCGATGCAGGCGCATGGCAAATGAACGCCGATCATAGTGCCAGACTTGGAAGGATTGGCTGGTGGCATCGTGATGCAGGGCACTCGCCGCCCAATCGAGGGGGATGCGGCTACAGGCCACTGGGTCGCGGGCTAAATCGGCGTCGATGCCGTACCAGCGCACGCCGGTGCGGGTGATAGCGGCGCGCGCACCGGCATCATCCCCACACACCAATACCCGGGCGGGGTCGGCGATTTGGGTACTAAAGGTGGCAAAAGCCGCGGCATAATCAGCCGGTGAGGCATAAATGTCGACATGATCCCATTCGAGGGTGGTAATCACGGCAATATCGGGCTGGAGTGCCAAAAAAGTACGGTCGTATTCGTCGGCTTCGATTACCAGTGGGGCAGTCGGATCACCCCAACAGGCCGCTTGTGGTAAATCTGGCACTTCGGCGCCAATCAGATAGCCGGGATTCATCCCTGCCACCTGCAAGGCATGGGCAATCATGGCACTGGTGGTGGTTTTGCCGTGGGTACCAGCCACCGCAATCACGCGGCGCTCTTGCGACCAGCGCGCCCACAGGTCGTGACGGCGCATCACGGGAATTCCCGCGGCCACGGCGGCATCGAGCTCGGGGTGCGGGGAGTGCACCGCCGAGGTGGCCAACACCACATCGGCTCCCGCAATCTGGGGCGCCGCATGACCCAGGTAGATCGTCACGCCCCGGGCCAGCAAGGGCGCCCAAGCGCTACTTTGGTTGGCATCACTGCCGCTAACACTATCGCCACGGTCGAGCAAAATATGCGCAATGGCACTCATACCGGCGCCACCAATACCGACAATATGGTAGTGCATTAGGCGCTCCTTGCAAGATCACATAACAGGTTAGCCATCGTCAGGGCCGCTTCAGGACGCGCCACAAATTGCATGGCCTGGCGCATCTGGTGCAAGGCAGTGGCGTCTTGTAACAAGCCATCAAGTGATGGCCAGAGTAATTGCGGTTGGGCGCCATCGGCGACTTTGATGGCGGCGCCGTGACGCACGAGATAATCAGCGTTTTCATCTTGGTGGACATAGGGGTAGGGCACCAAAATAGCCGGCAAGCCGGCGGCGGGCAATTCACCCAACACCGATGCCCCACTCCGACAAATCGTAATATCCGCCGCCGCCAAGGCCGCCGTCATCGTCACGGCACCATCAGTGGCGAGGTAAGGGTATAAATGATAGCGGTGTTGGAGCTCAGCGGGTAACCCAGCCATGTGGTTTTGCAACATCGTTTCGTCACCTTCGCGGCCACACACATGCAACACATGCGCCAACGGCAACACGCGGGTCAAAAGGGTAGCCACAGCCTGATTGATACTGCGGGCGCCACGACTGCCGCCATACACGAGGATTAATGGCGTCTCGTTGCTAATCCCTAACATCGCCCGGGTGGTGGCACGATCAGCCTGCATGATATCGGCGCGGACGGGGTAACCAGTCACGACCAATTTGCGCATCCCGCGCTGCCAATCGGCTGAGGTGGTGGCAGGCATACCGAGATGAGGTGCTGCATCAGGAATACTCCCGAGCGTGACCGTGGCCAGCCGTGACAACAAACGCACCGCCAAGCCAGGCACTACGTCGGGCAAATAAATTGCGCTCGGTACGCGCATCAGCCACGCAGCCACAAACAACGGCACACAGACATAGCCACCGGTGCCAAAAATAGCCCCGGGGCACTCGCGGCGGATGAGTTGTACTGCTTGCACTACCCCGCGTAGCAAGCGCCAACTGTTTTTGAGTAAGGCAATCACACCACGACCGCGTACCGCCGCTGCCTCGATGGGCCAAAACGGCAACGTACTTTCGCGGCGCACCAAATCGCCTTCCATGCCATCAGGACTGCCGACGTAGGCAAGCCGTGGCTTATTTGGGAGGCTTGCGAGGGCTGCGGCGACTGCCAAAGAGGGATAAACGTGGCCCCCCGTCCCGCCGCCAGAAAGGAGCAAGAGCGGCGATAAGTGTACGGAATCGTTCATATGCCAACCTCAAAACCCCCGGACGCGCATCGTCCGCAAGGGTATATTTTGAAATATTCAATAAAATCCCAGCCGAAACCATACTAATCATCAGTGACGTACCGCCGTAACTCAAAAACGGCAAGGTAATTCCGGTAAATGGCGCCAACGAGGTCACTACCGCCAAATTAATGATGGCTTGCACCACCAACCACAAGGTAATCCCCGTCGCAAGCAATGCTCCAAAGGTATTCGGCGCGCTACTTGCGATTTTGAAGCCCCGATATGCCAAAAAGACAAAGCAACCAACCACAAACAACGTGCCAATCAGACCCATTTCTTCACCGATAATCGCCAAAATCGTATCGGTATAGGATTGGGGTAGCCACAGATACTTTTGGCGTGATTGGCCCAGACCCACCCCAAAAATCCCCCCGGAGGCTAAGGCGTACAAGGCATGCAAGGGTTGAAATCCTGCACCACTATAATATGCAAAGGGATCGAGCCACGCATTGATGCGGTCTAAGCGGTAAGCGGCGACGTTGATACCCACCAGAAACGATACCAGTCCCAACAGCCCCGCACAAAACAAATGAAACAGACTCGCCCCGGCCACGAAGTAAATCAACGCCGATACGGCGACGATAATCGTGGCCGAACCGAGGTCCTTCCCGACCATCACCAACGCCGTGACGAGCCCGACGATTACTCCAAATGGAATCGTGCCATAGAGCAGATTGGTCAAGCGCGTACCACGCCGTGACAACCAACTCCCCAAATAAATAATCAAGGTTAATTTGACAAATTCTGAGGGTTGCACACTAAAAAAACCCAGCCGAATCCAGCTCCGCGAGCCATTGACTTCGGTGATTGAGCGGGGCAATATGAACCCCGTCACAAACAACAAAATCAGGGATGCCACAAACAAGCGCAATGCTTGATTACGCCACCAACGATAATTGGTCCGCTGTGCAACCAGCAAGCCGAGTGTACCAACAACTGCCGCAAACAATTGGCGTAACAAATAGTGCAAGCCGTCGTTGTAATAAACAAACCCTTCGACAAACGACGCACTATAGACCATCACCAACCCAAACGGCACCATGATACCCACACATACCAGCAATTGGTAGTCTGGTTTATGTTTGGTACGATCGCTGAGGCTAATACTGCCAGTGGTGTCGCTCATCGTCATTTATCCTCTAACCCAAATCGACGGCAGGCATAACCACCATCACGACGACAATTATTACGATGGCCACAGCGAGCACACCGTACCAACCCCATGAGCGGCCTTGGCGAATCCGAATCGGCCCCGTTTCGTGTTCAATCGTCATCAGCAACGGCATCAAACAAAACCCACACAACAAACCACCAATCAGCCCACCAATATGCGCCATATTATCGATATTGGGCACCGAAAAACCGATGCCGATATTGGCAATCGCCGTAAATCCCACACTCCCCAGCATTTGTTTGGCACGTTCACCAAAGACTGCACGATTTTGCCAGATAAACACGATTTCGGCACCAATCAACGCAAAAATCGCTCCCGAGGCGCCCACTGCAGGATGCGGTGAAAAAACATACGAGGCGACGCCGCCCAGTAATCCGCCGATGAAATAAATCCCTAGGAAGCGTTGTGAGCCAGCAATCCGTTCAATCTCGCTCCCAAACGACGTCAACGCAATCGTATTGAACAACAAATGCAACAAGCCACCATGCAGAAACATCATGGTAAGGAAACGATAATATTGATCACCGGCGGCAATGGCGATATTGTCTTTGGCACCCCACATCAGCAACAAATTACTGAGCGAAATCCCCAATAATCGGAATCCTACGATATCAGCCAAGGCCGGGATCGCAAATATCACAATATTGGCAAGGGCAATAATCCGCACTGCCGGCGTACTATTGCTCCACAAGCGTTGCATACCGCCCATGATTGGTGATGGTTGACTCATATCGACTCCTCCGTACCGAGGCGTGCCACCACGGCCCGGAATTCTTCGCCACGATGAAATTCGTTGCGAAACATGCCAAAACTTGCACACCCCGGTGACAACAAAATCGTCGCCGGATGCGGCGCCACCCGCTGCGCCGCCGCTACCGCACCGACCAACGAATCAAAGCTCCCTACAATCTTGTCTGCAGCGCCGGCTTCTTCCAACGCACGCCGCAAGGCAGCGGTGGCCGTACCGTCGAGCAACACAATCTGATGGGCATGTTGCGCAGCAGACTGCGCTAGTTCCTCAAAGGTGAGTTTTTTATCGGCCCCACCGGCAATCCAGACAATCGGCTTGGGCATACATTCGAGGGCTACCATCGCCGCATCAGGCACGGTGGCGGCCGTATCGTTGACAAACGTATGACCGTTGATGGTGGCGACTCGTTCTTGGCGATGCTCGACCCCATCAAAGCGGCGCAACGCCGGAGCAATCAAAGCGACGGGCATCCCCACTTGGAGCACCAATGCCACTGCCATGGCCACATTAGCACGACTATGCATCCCTGCCAATTGCACATCGCTAGCGTGTGCCACCACGTGGATTCCGTTGGCCGTTTGGCAATACAACGTGTCATCTTGCCACCAGGTATCGCCGCTGTGTGGGGAATCTGGTTGGCGCGTGCCACTCCAGTACACATGCGCCGGCATGGTGGGCGCAAGCTCATGCAACACCGGGTCACCGGTATGCAACACCAACGTATCCTGCGCGTGCTGATGGCGACCGATGGCGGCTTTGGCGGCAATATAACTCGCCATATCACCATAGCGATCGAGGTGGTCGGGGTGGATGTTGGTAATCGCCGCATAGGCGGGACTGAGGCCGGCCGTATCCAGCCCTTCCAGCACAAACGATGATAATTCTAGTACGACCGGCGTGGTAGGGGTGATATGGGCAAGTTGGGCTAACGCCGAAATCCGCATATTGCCAGCCAGCACCGTATCAGGACGCCACGCAGTGAGCAAAAAAGCCGTGAGGGTGGAGGTGGTTGTTTTGCCTTTGGTGCCAGTAATCCCAATGATGGGGGCAGGACACAAACGAAAAAAGAGCGTCATTTCCATTTCGATGTGGGCACCCGCAGCCCGTGCCATCGCCAAAAACGGCGACGTGGCCGGCACGGCGGGATTTTGCACCACAATATCACACTGTTGAAAATCACTTGGGCGATGCTCGCCCAACACAAAGGTAATGGGGAGATCGGCGAGCGCGGTGAGTGAATCTGCCAGTATATCTGCCTTGCGCAGGTCAGTAACCACCACCTCGGCACCTGCTTCGGCACAAAAACGCGCCACACCCAGGCCCCCCCCATGCACGCCCAACCCCATCACCACAATTTTTTTGCCACGTAATTCCATCGCCTACCTCTTCACTTAGTGTTTGGGCTCAGTAATACTCGGCTTTGGCGTAGGGGTTTGAGCCGTATGCGGTTGCTGGAATGTCAATGCCAGCGACACGCCAATCAAGGTGGCAACCATGGTAATCAATACAAAGCGCTGGGTGATTTGCGTTTCGCTCCAGCCACCTAATTCGAAATGGTGGTGGAGGGGTGCCATGCGAAAGACTCGTACAGGAGT
>CANFUF010000019.1 GCA_947450095.1 Roseiflexaceae bacterium | reverse complement strand
TTGGTCACCCTCAACATCGCCGGTGAAGAACCAATTGCCGCCTTTATCCACAGCTTCCAACGCCACCCCGTCAGCCGTGCCATCATTCACGTCGACTTCCACGCCGTCGACATGAGCGAGACGGTCGAAGTCGATGTGCCCGTGCACATGAAGGGTGTGTCGCCGTTGGTTGTCCGTGGCGATGCTATTTTCAACAATATCACCAGCTTGCGTGTGCGCGCATTGCCGGGCAATTTGCCCACCGAAATCGTGGTTGATGTGAGCGGCCTCGACATGTTCGACAAAGCCATCCACGTCAGCGACATCAAGCTCATTGGTGGCGCCATCATCCTCGGCCATGCCGGCGACCTCGTGGTTGGGTTGGCTACTGCCGGTCGCGGTGAAGCCGTGGCTGTTGCCAATGCCGCTGAGCCCGAATTGGTGCGCACCCGCGAAGCCAAAGCCTAAATCGTTCCTACGATCCCCCTCACCGCGCAATTGCGTAGTGAGGGGGATTTTGTGGGTGTTACCCCGCCAAATAGTACAAAAATATCCCACCAGCGACCCCGTCGCCGGTGGGATGGAGGGAGGGTATCTCCGTACGGTAACTCGTTAGCGGGCTACCTTTACGGTGATACCCATACGCATGTGACTACTACCCATGAGCACCACCTCCTTTATGCCTAGACGGCATTTTGTTTCAAAAAGAATCCTAGTTAGATAATACGCAGGTTTGCAAAATTTGTCAAGAGTCAAATTGCGAACGCCCACCCCCACACCACATACGATATAATGCATACATCAGAGATGCGTTCTATCGTATGTGGAGTTGCCGTATGTCACGCTATATCCTCGCCATAGACCAAGGCACCACCAGCACCCGCTGTATGATTTTTGATCAGACCAGCCAAGTCATCGCCATAGCCCAACACGAACACACCCAAATCTACCCCCAACCAGGTTGGGTCGAGCACGACCCCCAAGAAATCTGGCAACGTACCCAACAAGTCATCGGCGAAGCCTTCACCAGCGCCAATCTCAGCCGTACCGATATCGCCGCCATCGGCATTACCAACCAACGCGAAACCACCATCGTCTGGAATCGCTACACCGGCACCCCTTACGCCAACGCCATCGTCTGGCAAGATATGCGCACCGACACCATTTGCCGTGAACTCGCCGGCGCCATCGGCAACGATCGCTTCCGCGCCCAAACGGGGTTGCCACTCGCCACCTATTTTTCTGGCCCCAAAATCCGCTGGCTGCTCGACAATGTCACCGGCCTGCGGGCCGACGCCGAGCGTGGTGACGCCCTGTTTGGCACCGTCGATACCTTTTTGATTTGGCACCTGACCGGTGGCGTCAACGGCGGCATCCACATCACCGATGTCACCAACGCCGGTCGCACCATGCTGATGAATCTGCATACCCTCGCCTGGGACGCCGACATCCTCGCCGCCATGCACATCCCCGCTGCCATGTTGCCCCGCATCTGTTCGTCGAGTGACATCTATGGCCACGCCACCGGCATCCTCGCCGGCGTGCCCGTGGCCGGCGCTCTCGGCGACCAACACGCCGCCATGGTTGGCCAAGCCTGTATCGCCCCCGGCGATGTCAAAAACACCTACGGCACGGGATGTTTTATGTTACTCAACACCGGCACTACTGCAGTGCCCTCGCACCATGGCTTGCTCACCACACTGGCCTATCGCTTTGGTAATCAGCCGGCCGTCTACGCCCTCGAAGGCTCCATCGCCATCGCCGGCGCGTTGGTACAGTGGTTGCGTGACAACCTCGGCATCATTGCCAAAAGTAGCGATGTCGAAGCCTTGGCCGCTAGTGTGCCCGACAACGGTGGTATGTTTGTGGTGCCGGCGTTTTCGGGATTATTTGCGCCCTACTGGCGTAGCGATGCCCGTGGCGTGATGGTGGGATTGACTCGTTATGTCACCAAATCCCATATCGCCCGGGCCGCACTCGAAGCTGTCGCCTGGCAAACCCGTGAAGTGCTCGACGCCATGGAACAAGACAGCGGCGTGGCCCTCACCCAGCTCAAAGTAGACGGCGGTATGACCGCCAACAACCTGCTGATGCAGTTCCAAAGTGACGTCGTGGGCGTGCCCGTTATCCGCCCTGTGATTGCCGAAACCACCGCCCTCGGCGCCGCCTACGCTGCCGGTATTGCCGTCGGCTTTTGGCGTGACTTTGGCGATGTGCAACGCTACTGGCGCGAAGACCAACGCTGGACCCCCAATATGCCCGCCGCTACCCGTGACCAGCAATATGCCCTCTGGAAAAAAGCCGTCAGTCGCACCTTAAATTGGATCGAGGATGCTCAATGAAACTCAAAACGCTGTTTGCTGGCGGTAATGCCGAACGGATTGCCACCGGATTTTTGTTTACCGAAGGTCCCGTCTGGTGTGATGGCGTGTTGCGCTTTTCGGATATCCCCGGCGATTGCATCTACCAATGGCAACCCGACGGCCACGTCAGTCGTTGGCGCCACCCGAGTGGCAATTCCAACGGCCTGACCCGCGACCGCAATGGCTTCGTAGTCGCCTGTGAGCATGGCAACCGCCGCGTCAGCCGCAGCGACATCCACGGCCAACCCCATACCATCGTTGATAGCTACAACGGCAAGCGCCTCAATAGCCCCAACGACGTGGTGGTACGCTCCGACGGCATGATATTTTTTACTGATCCACCGTATGGCATCGACGAATCCCAACGCGAACAGCCCCTCAACGGCGTCTATGCCGTCCATCCCGATGGCCAAATTGTGCTGGTGGGTACTGATTTCGACCGCCCCAATGGGCTGGCGTTTGCCCCAGATGAAAAAACCCTCTATATCGGCGATTCACGCCGCCGGCATGTGCGCGCCTTTGACGTGGCCATTGATGGCACGCTTACCAATAGCCGCACGCCATTTGACATGGACCACCCCCAGCCCGGCTCACCCGACGGCATGAAGGTCGACCAAGCCGGTCGTCTGTATGTAGCAGGCGCCACCGGCATCTGGGTATTTGAGCCGAGTGGTGCATTGATTGGCATCATTGCCATGCCCGAATTACCGGCTAATTTAGCCTGGGGCGATGCCGATTTGCAGACGCTCTACATCACGGCCCGCACCTCCGTTTATCGCATCCGCACCACCACCCCTGGGGTGCCGGTTTGTGGAGGAGAACGGTGACGCAAGCACCTGTGCCACAACGAATTGGGAATTATCAACTCGAACGCCAAATTGGGCGGGGGGCGACGGCGCGCATCTGGTTGGCGCGTCATCGTACCTTTACGCACCGCCTGTTTGCCGTCAAATTAACCAATACGAGTGTGCCACACGAAGTCGAATTATTTAGTCGCGAAGCCATACTGATGAATCGCCTCGATCATGTGGCCATTCCACGCATCTACGACCACGGCTACCTCTACCCGTTCCACTACACCATCATGGATTATGTGCCGGGGGTGTCGGTCCGCCAACTGCTCACCGCCCACCGCCGCCTCGGCATCGAACAGAGCCTGCGGATTGCCAATGCCCTCGCAGCGGCGCTGGATTACATCCATACCCAAGGGGTCATCCATCGCGACGTCACTCCCAGCAATATTTTGATTGACCACGACACGGGGCGTACCGCCTTGATTGATTTCGGGGTGGCGCGTGAGCTGGGAACGACGTCCAGCACCATCACCCCCACGACCATTGGCACGCCCGGCTATATGGCGCCCGAGCAAGCCACCGCTCCCCAAAACGCCACCTACCACTCTGATTTGTTTAGCATGGGAGTGGTACTATTCGAAGTACTAACCGGCAATCTGCCGTGGGATGCAGAGCGTAGCGATCCCGTCCCCACCCTCAAATCCCGTAGTGGCGATGGCTTGCCCGTCGAGCTCGACGATGTGTTTGCTAAATTACTGGCGCAAACCCCTACCGACCGCTACCAAACCGCCACTGCGGCCATGACTGATATCGACAAAATCATCGCCAAACATACGGCACAGACGGTGGTTACCGTGCCAACAAGTGCCGCAAATACTCCCAATGTACACACTCCGCTCCACCCCGTCGAATCGGCATTAGCCATCGACATCGACCATGACACCGTAAATGACACCCTCACCTTTGGCCAACAAACCGGCACAAACGAGGTAATCGCAACCGTGTTAAGCGATTGGGGCACCCAAGGCTATTGGCGCCGCCAATTACTCGGGCGCCTCGCCAATATCAAATCAATCCAAAACCGGACGATTTACCATTACACCTTACAGGTCATCATCGAAACTCGGCTCCCACCCACGCTCATTACCAGCGTCGAGCGTGACGAAGCGTACAGTGAGGTATCAAAACCACCCACCACTGACCGTTGGTCAATCAACTTACCACCTGCCCAAATCACCACATCAGCCAGCGCCGGGCAAGTCATCGTGCCTGGAAGTCTGCGCCAAATCACCTGCCCCCATTGCCAAAACGGCCAACAAATCTGCCCTAGTTGTAACGGACAACCACTCCCGCGTGATAACGATGATACACCAGCGCCTATCTGCACCCGCTGTCAGGGCAAAACCTACGTTACCTGCGGGGAATGTCGCGGCAACGGCCAACTCTACCAACAACAACGTATGGATTGGCGCCGGCAACCGACCCAATTCACCGCTCAAGATGACACCAATTATGCCGAACAGCAGTGGATTAGCCAATACTGTACGCCACGCACCGTCTATCGCCTGCAAGAACACCACGGCATCCGCCCCGAATGGAAATTACTGCCCAAAGTCGAAAACCTCATTGCCCAAATGACCGCCTATCAAAACAGCGATAGTCGGGTTGTGCTGAGTGAATTGACAATCGCCGTGATTCCCATGAGTGAATTTGTCTTTGATTTGGGTGAAACGGGGAATTGGCTTCAGCACACCACCACGAAAGAGCCAACTCAATACCGCTGGGCCGTGTTTGGATTTGAACGAATCCTCCCTCCCAATCGTCAATTCCTTGATTGGCAACGAATTATCCTCATTGGTTTATCAGGAATCTGTTTTATACTGCTTGTAGTTATTTTTATCTTGGCAACCGTCAATTCAGTGCCGCAATCGTGAATCATTGGATATCGGGTTTACATCTGTTTAGTGCACTTCTGCGTACGAGTAAGTATATAAAACGACAGCGATGCACGGGAGAAAAAGATGCGCGTTGCGATGTTGAGTGTCCATACCAGCCCATTAGCCGGCCTCGGTGGCAAAGAAGCCGGCGGCATGAATGTCTACGTCCGTGAATTAAGCCGCGAGCTGGGACGTCGTGGCATCATTGTTGATATATTTACTCGTAGTCAAGACCCACTGTCACCGCGGATTACCGCTGTTGAGCGCAATGTCACCTTGGTTACGTTACCTGCTGGTCCAGAAGCACCATACGATAAAAACCTCATCCTCGATCACCAAGCAGAATTTGTGGCTGGGATGCAACAGTATGCCCAGCAACATCATTTTCATTACGATATTATCCACAGTCACTATTTTGTCTCAGGGATTATTGGGCTTGCGCTCCGTGAGGTCTGGGGAATCCCCTTGGTACACATGTTCCACACGCTCGGCGCCATGAAAAACCACGTGGCCCGTAGTGACGAAGAGCGTGAAACCGGCCAGCGCATCGCCCTCGAAGAGCGTCTGATGCGCGAAGCCGATGTGGTGGTGGCAGCCACACCTCTTGATCTGCAACAAATGGTCTGGCATTACGAAGCCGTACCAGATCGCATCAAAATCATCCCGTGTGGCGTCGACCTCAAGCGCTTCCATCCCCACGACATGGCCGAAGCACGCGCCGCCCTAGGGCTACCTGCCCAACCCACCCCAATCGTGTTACTCGTTGGCCGCATCGAACCACTCAAAGGCATCGATGCCCTGATTCGTGCCGTCGCCCTCGTGCGCCAACACAACCCACACCTTGCCGATACCACCGCCGTGGTGATTGGGGGCGCGAGTGATGAACAACCGGAATTGTGGAACACGGAACAACGCCGCCTCGACCAAATCCGCACCGAATTAGGCATCCGCCATGCCATCAAATTCATCGGTGCCCGTCCCCAAAGCCAACTTTCGCTCTATCATGCAGCCGCCGATGTCGTTACCATGCCATCACATTACGAATCATTCGGCATGGCTGCCCTCGAGGCACTTGCAAGCGGTCGGCCAGTGATTGCCACCAGCGCCGGCGGCCCGGCCACCATCATCAATGATGGAATCAACGGTTTATTGACCGTACCCGACGACGCACCAGCCCTCGCCGCAAATTTGGTACGCGTGCTAAGCGATGCCCATTTTGCCCATACATTAGGGTTGGCAGCGCGTGAACGCGCCCAACGCTACGGCTGGAGCAACATTGGTTGTGATGTGCTCGACGTTTACCGTAGTCAAATCCGCACCCATAGCGATACCACACACGCATGCGCACCCTGTTAATTTTGCTTTGCTGCACGATTGCCTGTTGCAGTTGTAATGCGCAACCGCTCGTCATCAACAATGGCAGCAATACTAGTAGTGACCCGAATAACGGCATACCACAGTTACCGACGGTGACACCCGATGGCACAACGGCGTTTTTTCAACCCGTGATTACTCCGACGGCCATCGCATTGCAACCACTCACTGATGCAGCCCAAGCACCTGTCCTCGACCCCATCGAGGTCGGGTCAATTGGTGACGAAACCGTATTTGGCAAACACATGCATAATCTGGTTGATGCCGGGTTATTTAGTGGGAGCGTATTGGTTGCGCGCCATGGCCAGATTTTGCTCCGCCATGGCTACGGCATGGCTAACACCACCACCCACAACACGGCCACGACCCGCTTCCGCCTGGCCTCGTTATCCAAACAATTCACCGCCACATTAGTCCTGCGATTGCACGAACAAGGGCGGCTCAATATCGACGACGGTATCTGCAATTATATCGAGGCCTGCCCACCGGCTTGGGGACAGGTCACGATTCGCCATTTGTTGTCACATTCATCTGGTATCCCCGATTACACCGAATTTCGCAATTTTGATGCCACCCAAGCTAATGCCACTACCCGTGAAGAACTCATCGCCCGCTTTCGCAATAACCCCTTACAATTCACGCCGGGCAGTGCATTTCGCTATTCAAATTCGGGGTATGTGTTACTGGGAGCCATTCTCGAATATGTCACGGGAACGCCATATGCTGATTTAATCCGCAACGAAATCACCGCCCCACTGGGGCTCAACGATACCGGCTACGACCATAGTCGCAACGGCAACGACCCCAGCCTCGCCCACGGCTGGCTCCGCCGTGGCGTCGCTGCCGCCGCGATTGACGCATCGACGCTCGATTCGGCAGGCGCGCTCTATTCCACCGTTGATGATTTGTTTCGTTGGGACCGTGCGTTGGCCGAGGGGCGTATGCTCCATGCCGACACATTGGCGATGATGCGCACCCCCCAAATCAAACGCTACGGGCTGGGCGTAATGCTCTACCCACTTGGCAACATGACTGTCGTGCATCACGACGGCATGGCTAGCGGTATCCGCACCTTCCTCGGCAATTTCACCGACAACGACATCACCGTGGTTATTTTGAGCAACTACGAAACCACCGATGTCGAAGGGATCGCCACCTACTTGGCCCAATTAGCCAGCCAATAATTCAAGCGCCGCCACTGCCGTGCGAATCGCCCGATCGACTCCTTCGGCTTTTTGGTCGAGCACAATCGTTTCGGCATTGGTGCGTTGGGCGACTGCAGCACAGACACAGCCCGCTGCAAAGCCATACACCAGCCCCATTTTGAACAACGTGCCTGCTTCCATTTCGTAATTGACAATCCGTAGATTTTGATACTCGGCCGTCGCACCAATATGTGTACGCAACAAATGCGGGTTGGCCGAGGCATGACGCTCTTGGCCCTCATAAAACGTATCCACCGACGCCGTCACCCCCATATGTGCCGGAATCTGGTGTGCCTTGGCTGCATTCATCAAGGCAATGGTGACATAGGGGTCGGCCGCCGCCGGGAACTCCAGTGGCGCAATGTCTGCCGCCGCCCCTTGCCGGCATAACGCCGCCTGCGACACCACCACGTGACCAGGCATCACATGTGGCTGAATCGAACCACACGTCCCTACCCGGATAATCGTGGTAATCCCCACTTGCACCAATTCATTGACCACAATGCTCAGTGATGGGGCTCCCATACCACTCGTGGCCGAGATTACCGGCGTGCCGTTACCCAAAAACGCTAGCGAACTATGCAACCCGCGGTGATCCGACAACGTGCGCGCCCCCTGCAAGTAGTTCTGGGCAATCAAGGCTGCCCGCTCGGGATCGCCCGAAATCAAAGCCATTTTGGGCTGATGCCCCGCAAAATCATCAACACCAAAACCAATATGATAAAATCGCTGATTGCTCATCACATTCCTCTTTTTATGTAAAATTCACAAAATATTACGTCCGGCGCACACCAATCCAAGCGATAATAGCGAGCACAAATATGCCAAAAAAAATCTGGGTGTAAATGCTGTGGATACCATTGGCCGAGGCGTTGATGGCCGCCAAAATCGCCGTCAAGAGTATAATAAAATTACAGCCACGCTTCACTCGTTGTTCGGGGGTTGTTTGCATTATCCAGTCTCCGCATATGCGTATTCTTGGCGTTAGTATACCGTGAATTCTCTGCATCGTCGTTGCCAAGGAGTAGACTCATGACCCCACCCGATACCCTCAACCGCATTGGCATCTTGACTCGCCGCGAAATCGAAGCCCGCATGTTGGCCCCTATCATCACCGCCTTATGTGAAAAATTCGACCGCGCCGAGGTGCTTGCCACCGTACGCGACAGCATCATTGCCATGGCGCAACAACAAGGAGGCAATTTGGCCAGCGAATTTGGCGGCTGTGGCCTAGCCGAATTTGAATCCACCCTACAATACTGGACCAAAGACGATGCCTTGCGCATCGACGTCGTCGAACGCACGCCCGAGGCCTTTGGGTTTAATGTGACCAAATGCCGCTATGCCGAGCTATATCAAAGCCTCGGCATCCCCGAATTAGGCGCAATTTTGTCGTGTAATCGCGATTATGCCTTGATTGAAGGCTTCAATGCGGATATTGCGCTAACCCGTACCCAGACCATCATGCAAGGGGCGAGTCATTGCGACTTCCGCTATCGTCAGCATCCACAATCAGACACAACGGTCGAATAACCTGCGTTTGCCCCTCACCACGTGCATATGCTATACTAAATGCGGTATGCAAACGACACACACTTCTCGATTGTGGTGAATCCTGCGCCTTTGGCGTCTCACCCAGCGTGACAGAAGTGGCGGTTTACGTAGACAAACGTATCAACAAAAAAGGAGCCTCCCGTGACGGACAACACAAGTCGCATTGCCTCATTGCGCGCCCTGCTCGAAGCCGGCGCCCACTTCGGTCACCAAACTCGCCGTTGGAACCCCAAAATGAAGCCTTATATCTTTGGGGCCCGCAACGGTATCCACGTCCTCGACCTACAACAAACCGTTGACGGCCTCAACAGTGCCTACAACTACGTGGTCGAAACCGTCGCTGCCGGTGGCAAGATTCTCTTTGTGGGCACCAAAAAACAAGCCCAAGAGACCATCCAACAAGAAGCCACCCGCTCGAATCAGCTCTACATTACCCAGCGTTGGTTGGGTGGTACGTTGACCAATTTCTCAACCATTCGTCGCCGCTTGCGCTACATGGCCGACCTCGAAGCCCAACGCGACCGTGGTGATTTCAGCCGCTTGACCAAAGCCGAAGCCCAGAAGCGTATCGAAGAAATCGAGAAGCTCAACAAGGTATTCAGTGGTCTCAAAAACATGGATCGCGTCCCAAGTGCGATTTTCATTGTTGACCCCCACAAAGAAACCTTGGCCTTGGCCGAAGCCCTCAAGGTCAGTATCCCCATCGTTGCCATGGTCGACACCAATTGTGACCCCGACAACATCGATTATGTCGTGCCGTGTAACGACGACGCCATCCGCAGCATCCGCTTGATTACCAGCCGGATCGCCGATGCCGCCATCGAAGGCCAAAATCGCCGCGAATCATTGCGCAGCGACCATGGCATCTCGCAAGCCGCCATGATGGATGCCGCTGGCGCCGACGTGGTTGCTGACAAAGAATAATCCATAACCCTCAACGGTGCGGGAGCGTGGTGACAAGCACTACACTCCCGCATTCTATCGCGCAATATGCTGTGTTTATCGAGAAATAAGGAGTACGACAGTGACAGAGATTTCCGCCCAAATGGTCAAAGAGTTACGCGAACGCACTGGTGCCGGCATCAAAGAGTGCAAAGACATTTTGTCACAAACCGATGGCAACATGAACAAAGCCATCGAATTGTTGCGCGAACGTGGCCTGAAAGTCAGCGACAAAGTCAAAGATCGCGATGCCAAAGAAGGTCGCGTCGAGATTTATGTCCACAATGGCGCCCGCATGGCTGCCATGATTGAGCTCAGCTGCGAAACCGACTTTGTGGCCCGCACCCCTGAATTCATCCAACTCGCCAAAGACATTGCCATGCATGTGGCTGCCGTCAACCCCAAGTATATTACTCCCGAGCAAGTTTCGGACGAAGAAGTGGCTGCCAGTGGCTTGACCGCCGCTAAGCACTACGAAGAAGTCGTATTGCTCAAGCAAGCCTACGTCCGCAACCCTTCACAAACCATCGAAGATATGATTCAAGCCGCAATCGCCAAGTTACGTGAAAACATCGTCATCCGACGATTTACCCGTTACGAAATCGGAGGCTAAACGCCCACAGCGTGGAGGTGAACATTCACCTCCACGCTGTGCGTAATGCACCATGACGATCAAACCAAAGTACAAACGCATTCTGCTGAAATTAAGTGGTGAGGCATTAGCCGGCGACCATGAGCAGACTATCGATCAAAACGTACTCGAGTATTTCGCCAAAGAAATCCACTCGATTCACGAATTAGGTGTGCAGGTGGCAATCGTCGTGGGTGGGGGCAATATCTGGCGAGGTGGTCCCAAAGCCATTTCGCTTGGCATGGATCCTGCTCAATCGCACTACATGGGAATGTTGGCGACGATTATCAACGCCCTAGCCTTGCAAGATGCCCTCGAACGCCAAGGGGTACATACCCGCGCGATGACCGCCATCAAAATGGATGAGGTCACCGAGCCGTATCTACGCCGGCGAGCTACCCGCCACCTCGAGAAGCATCGCGCAATTATCCTTGCCGCAGGCACCGGCAACCCTTATTTCAGTACCGATTCCGCCTCGGCACTCCGGGCAGCCGAAGTCGGCGCTGAAGTCATCTTGATGGCCAAAAACGGCGTCGATGGGGTCTATACCGCCGACCCCCGCCGTGATGCCACCGCCACCCGCTACGATCACCTCACCTACATGGATGCACTCCGCCAAGGGCTGGCCGTAATGGACAGCACGGCGTTGACGTTTTGTATGGACAACAATATCCCCATTATCGTCTTTAACCCTAGCGAAGCCGGGACTATTCGCCGCATCGTATTGGGTGAGCATGTTGGTACGCTGGTTAGTAAGGGGAAGTAAACACCATGGTTAATGATGTACTCCGTGAAGCCGAAGGCCGCATGAAAAAAACAGCCGAGGCACTCCGCCATACGCTGATTAGCATCCGCACTGGTCGTGCTTCGATTTCGCTGGTCGAAAACATGCCCGTAGAGGCATACGACGATATGCTTCCACTCAATCAACTCGCCACCATCTCGACGCCGGATGCCCGTACCATCGCCATCCAACCGTTTGATACGAGCATGATTAAAGCCATCGAAAAATCGATCAAAATCTCCGACTTGGGACTCAACCCCAATAACGATGGCCGCCTCATCCGCCTCAATTTGCCACCACTCAACGAAGAACGCCGTAAGGAATTGGTCAAACAAGTCCGTACTCGCGTCGAAGAAAGCAAAGTGGCGCTCCGTAATGTCCGTCGCGAAGCGCTTGATGACCTCAAGCAACTCGAAAACGAAAAAATGATCACCGAAGATGATCAACGTCGTGGCGGTGAAAAGCTCCAAGAACATATGGAAAAAGCCACCCGTGAATTGGAGCACATTGGGGCCAACAAAGAGGCCGAAGTGCTGGAGATCTAATATCAGATGAATGACGTCACGGCACACCAATCCACGACACCACTCCCCAAACACATTGCCATCATCATGGATGGCAATGGGCGTTGGGCTAAGCAGCATGGCAAATTACGCCATGCCGGGCATCGCGCCGGTGTCGAAAATCTTCGCCCGATTATTCGCGCCACCGCTGACCTAGGTGTGCCGTACCTGACGTTATATGCCTTTTCTACGGAAAATTGGCGCCGCCCCTCGATGGAAGTCCAAGGATTAATGTCACTCTTAGCAGAGTTTCTCGATCACGAAGTCGAAAACCTCAAAAACGAAGATGTCCGGATTAATCATCTTGGTTCATTTGAGGGAATTAATCCCCATTTAGCCGAAAAAATCTCCCAAGCGGTCGCCCGTACACGTGATTGCAAACGCATTACCTTATCTGTGGCGTTTAATTATGGTGGTCGCCAAGATATCGTCACCGCAGTCAAGCAAATCGTTGCAAGTGGGGTAAGCCCAGAAGCCGTCACCGAGGAATTAATCTCAGCTCACCTCTCAACCAATGGTGTCCCTGACCCCGACTTTATTATTCGCACCAGCGGCGAATGGCGCTTATCAAATTTTTTAATTTGGGAAGCCGCCTACAGCGAATATTGGACGACCCCGGTGTTTTGGCCTGACTTCACCCCCCAACTCCTCAAACAAGCCGTTGCTGATTATGGCAACCGTGACAGAAGATTTGGTGGCCTCAATGCAAAGCCCTAACAACTCAGTACGCCAACGCGTACTTACCATATTGCCTTTACTGCCTATTTTGGTGGCGGCGATTTGGTGGGACTTATGGTCAACTACATTGGTGATGATTATCGCTGGTATGATTGGTTTGTATGAGCTATATGCCTCATTTCGCCAACGTGGGTATACCCCCTTTACTCGCTTTGGGTTTGGCTTTGCGGCATGTATTATTGCCGCCACATGGTATCAAACGAGTAGTAGCCACCTACTCGTTGAAGCGGTCATCGCCTTTGGCATGATTACATCGCTGATTGTAGCCCTGTTGCGCGCCCATGATGAACAAGTCTTGACGTCGTGGGGATTGACCATGAGTGGTGTCCTCTATGTCATCTATCTACTCACCTTCATCATCCCTATGCGCGCCATCGCAACCCCACTCCATCCTGGTGTTTTGTCGGCCTGGATTGCCCCAGGGGTTGCCTGGATTGTGCTCACCCTCGCCACCACATGGCTTGGTGATGCCTTTGCCTACTTTAGTGGGCGGAGCTTTGGCAAACATTTACTTGCCCCCCACATCAGCCCCAAAAAAACTTGGGAAGGAAGTGTGGGTGGCTTGCTTGGTGCCGTTGCCACCGGCATCGGTTGTGTCCCCCTGCTCGGTCTCCCCATCCCACTCTGGGGTGGTGCCCTGATTGGTATCATCGCCGGGATTATTGGGCCACTCGGTGATTTGGCTGAATCACAAATCAAACGCCAACTAGGGGTCAAAGACGTCGGGAGTATTTTGCCTGGCCATGGTGGGATGCTTGACCGCATTGATAGCATCCTCTTTATGTTACCAATCGTCTATTACCTCGCCGTTTGGTTTGCCTAATCCATTGCAAAAACTCACCGATTCCTCACATCAAATTTTGCCAATATTCGCTACAATAAATACAGCGTGATTCATTGTAGTTCGTGCGATGCGTCATCTCTGCAAAGATTTACCTCGTATCGACCTGATTGTACGTTTTGAAAAGAGGAATAGATGAGTGGAATAATCGCAATTGTTGCGTTCCTGATTTTGTTAGGAATCCTTGTGCTGGCCCACGAATTAGGGCACTTTGCCACCGCACGGGCATTTGGAATTGCCGTCGATGAATTCGGTATTGGTTTCCCCCCACGGGCCCTTACGATTGCCGAACGCAATGGCGTACGCTATACCATCAACTGGCTACCCATCGGTGGTTTTGTGCGCTTTAGTGGCACGAGCGATAACTCAAGCTACGGCATCGGCAGCCTGCGTGAAGCTCCCATTTACCAACGAATTGCCGTGTTGCTCGCCGGTCCGGTGATGAATATCATCGTCGCAATTGCTATTTTTTCAGGGTTGACCTTGGCACATGGCGTCGACACCATCGATACCGGACTCGTTGTCAGCCAAGTATATGCAGACACCCCCGCAGCCATGGCCGGACTCCAACCCAACGACGTCGTGTTACGGATTGCTCGTGGCAACGAAATTACCGTTGACACCAACATGGGTGATATTGCCAAAGCCAATGTGGGCAAACCTATCCCCGTTGAAGTATTACGTGACGGCCAACCCCTCACCCTGCAAATCACGCCAGGCCCATGGACAATTAATGGCCAAACAAATCCTGCTGGTTTTGGCTTTGCGTATACGCACCGCTCACACACCACCCCGGTCAATCTCGGTCAAGCCATTAGCTACGGCACCGTGCATACTTTTACCATTGCCGGCATGATGATCGAGTCACTCCAATCATGGATTAAAGGTTTACTAGGGCTGGCCCCCAAAACCGAAAACGCCGGGATGACCGGCATCGTAGGAATGGCCCGTGGTACCGGCGAAATCATCGATCGTGATGGCTGGCAAGGCTACCTCAACTGGATGGCGCTGATTAGCATCAACCTTGGGATTTTTAATTTATTACCGATCCCCGCACTCGACGGGAGTCATATTTTGTTTGCATTGATTGAATTTGTCCGCCGTCGCCGCATTCCCGTCGAACGTGAATCAATGGTGCATATGGCAGGATTTGCACTCCTAATGGGACTCATGGTGATTGTCACCATTAGCGACATTCAAGGCTGGATAAATGGCACATCGATCTTCGGTAAATAATAATTCCACTGATACATCCCAAATCCGCGTCGCTGAGTACGTCCGTGCCAGCGACGTCGGTACATACCTCTATTGTCAACGCTCGTGGTGGCTCGAGCGCATCGAAGGACGCACACCCCAAGCCCAAGCGCGGCGCGCCCGTGGGGTCAGTGCCCACCAGCGCCATGGCTGCTGGGTGTGGCTCTCTACATTGATGCGCACCGTTGCCATCATCGCCACCCTCGGGTTCATCCTCGCCGCAGTAGCGGCCTGGTTAGGCTGGTGGTAGAGATGTCGGCTACCCTGTTATTAGTGCTGGCACTCGGCGTCATTGGCCTGTGGTATATCGCCCAACGCACCCGCCAACAGACGGGGTTGCCGTGGGCGACCACCCTCGCCAGTGACGTCAATGACGCCTTGCCCAACCAAGAGACCCTGATTGCCCATGAATACGGCTTGCTGGGCAAGCCTGATTACCTGCTCAAACGCCGCGAAGGCATTATCCCTGTCGAAGTCAAACCAACCCGGCGCGCCAAACAACCGTACGAATCCGACATGATGCAACTAGCCGCGTATTGCCTACTCGTCGAAACCTGTTTGGGCGAGCGCCCACCCTACGGGTTGTTGCGCTACGCTAACCAGACCTTTCGCGTGGACTATGACGATACGTTGCGGGCAGACATTGTGGCGGTCGTCACCGCCATGCACACAGCCCGGCAACAATTGAATGGCGACCGCAACCACAATACCCGCTCCCGCTGTCGCGGCTGCGGGTTTGTAGGTCAATGTGACCAATCATTATTTATAGAATCTGCAGAGGAAGACCACTAATGCTCCCTAGTAGTAATCTCGCCCTACTCGAACCTGCTGCCGCCCGCAATGCCGTGGCCCACGCCATCGCCTTGACGACCAATGGTGCCGCCACCGTGGCACAACTTGCCCAATGGGCGCTCAAAGCCTACCATTCACTCGATACCGCCGACCTCGACGACAGCGATGATGCCGACAGCCTAATCGATGCCACGCTACTTGACAGCGACGATGATGACGGCGACGATGATGACGACGAAATCGCGCATGATCCACTGATTATCGAAGCCCTCGATGCCTTGATGTTTGCCGATGCCCCGCCGTTTGCCCTCGACAATCAGGCGCTCCAAGCGTGGTACGAACGGCTCCGTGCGGTATAAATGGGAACTCGGGCATTCATTGTCATTTGTGCATTTTCAATTTTCAATGCTTACTCCGGATTAATCACCCGATGCTCAAATGCTCGGTTGTAATCATTGCCCCATAATTCACCAATCGACTTGCCCTCGATGAGGACTTGGACACTTTTGACCCCAGGCACGTCAGTCAAGGTTTCGACTAGGGTGCGAATCGCCCCTGGGCGATCAGCGACATCAGCAAATGGTTGCGTCAAATCGACAGTCACCACCCCGTTTTGAATGTTAATTCCCCGTAGTTGCGTGGCTGCTGGTGCCGTGCGGCGCAAGGCGTTGCCGTATTGCCCAGGCCCTGCCAGCCATGCCTGGGCCGCTGCCCCAATCACGTTATTGGTTTTGGTGACTAGGCGCGTCACCGGCACATCATGTATGCCATCATTTGCCACAAAGTAGACTGTTACGGCTAAGGCATCGCTCCCGAGATTATCTGGATTCAATACATTAATCGCGGGCCGTCCACTAGGAATGCCGTTTTCCGCAGGCATATCGACACCGTTGATTTGGAATTTGACATCATGAATCGTATTAAATTGAGTCAACGTAAACACAATCGATACAAAGCCGCGCACATCACCGGCACCAGTTGGGCGGCGATCAAGGTCAACGATGGCAGTGCCATTTTTGATGGTTAATGATTTAATCGCTACATCAGGCAAAATCAAGCGTTGTAAGCCACCCTTTGGTCCCTCAATCAAGGCAGACATCGCCGTTCCCGCCACGCGCTTCCCGACAATCGTCAGTGAGCGTTGAACTGGTACATAGACCGAGCCAGTCGCATCGCCAAAGTAGAGCCACAACGGCATCGTTTGCGCGTCTGGTTTGGCGGTAGCGACTGCATTGCTGCCACTATTACCACTCCCTGATTGCGTCCCTGCTTCAGGCGATGGCGTATAGGTAATCACCGTTCGCGCGGTAGGGCGCGGAGTGGCAGTCACGCCACTAAGTACCGCAGTGGCGGTCGCCACTGCGGGTGCCGGCACCGCAGTCGCTGGTGCAGGTACCGCCGTCGCCTGAACAAGTGCTGGTGCAGCCGTTGCCGCAGCCGTCGGTAATTGTTCAAATACTTGGGTGGTGGCAGTCGCATCGGTAACTACTGCCGGATTGCTCCCGTCGGGTTTTGTCGTCAACATGGTGCCCGCATACCAGTATATTGCCCCTGCAAGCACAAACACAGCCACCAATGCACCATACAATACGGTGTAGTTTGTCGGTGGCGTCGCTGGTTTGGGACGCATTGGCATCCGCGGTGCCGTCTCCGGTGCGAATTCAATATCCGTATCCACTTCACGAACATATACCGAATCACTCTCGTCACGTTTGGGGACAAATCGACTCTCGTTGGCTTGATTGCGTGATTTGGGAGTCGTTGGAACTGGTTTTTTTGAAGAAGCACTACTTCCCATGTATAATGGACATTGCGTATGAAATTGCGAAAGGCAATAACTTGCCTGATCTACCGGAATATCCATCGCGTCGCCACTTACATAGCACCGATGCTCCGCAGTTGGCGTCGAAAACTGGATTGACCGGTTTTGTTTTAGTCCCACGTATGGGCAATGCTTCGCACCATCTGACATGACATTCTCCCTAAATTTTGTCAACTCAGTACGTAATTCTTACTATACTATATAGTAACATTAATTCGCAATAGTATAGACAACCACGACGACGAAAGTAGCGTTATGCGTGTTTTAGTAATTTCTGATATTCATGCAAATTATGTCGCACTCGAAGCGGTGCTTGCCGATGCGCATGGTCGCTACGATATCATCTGGAACTTAGGTGACACGATTGGGTATGGGCCACGTCCCAACGAATGCATGGATCGCATGCTGGCACTCAACAGTGTCATGATTGCCGGCAATCATGATTTGGCCTGTATTGGCAGCACCCAAGTAAATATCGATGAATTCAATCCTGATGCCAAATCAGCCAATATTTGGAACGGGAATCAGCTTACTGCGGAACACCGCAAAACCTTAGCAGAATTACCGTTGGCCAAAGCTATTGACCCAATCAAATACTACATCGTCCATGGGAGCCCGCTTGACCCGGTATGGGAATATTTGTTGCAACCAAGTCAAGCCGCCACCAATTGGCAAAACTTCAACCAGCAGGTCTGTTTTATCGGGCATTCACACGTGCAAATATTCATTCGCCGCCACAGTGACGGGCAAATCGAGGGGCCAACAATGCCCGCACGCAACGATGTCATTACATTTGCTGCTGGCGAGCGCTATTTCATCAATCCTGGCAGTGTCGGGCAACCCCGTGATGGTGACCCACGGGCTGCCTATGCGATTATCGATACCGAGTTACACGAATTGACCTTTGGTCGTGTAAATTACGACATTGGCTTGACACAGCGTCAAATGTTAGAGCACAATCTCCCGATTAACTTGATTCGTCGCCTACAATTTGGACGGTAACGATATGCGTGTTATTACTGGGAGTGCCAAAGGTCATCATCTCAAAGGCCCCAAAGGGACCGGGACGCGTCCGATGCTCGACAGTGTCAAAGAATCCCTTTTTTCGATTTTGAATGGCTACGGCGCACTTCATGGCCGGATGTTGGATTTATATGCGGGAACTGGATCAATTGGCATTGAAGGGTTGTCACGGGGGATGGCCTGGGCTGATTTTGTCGAACAAAAATCCGCCGAATGTGGGGTCATCAAAGAAAACCTGGCGCATACCAAGCTCATCCAGCGTGCCAAAGTATACCAGCAACCGGTAGCGCGGTTTTTGCAGCAACACAAAAACGGCGAACGCTATCATTTAATCATGATGGACCCTCCGTACGCAGACCCACACATCCACGATACCGTTGCACTCGTGATTGATGCCAGTATTTTGGTGCCAGGTGGTATATTTATTATTGGACATTCAATCCATGTTGAATTTGATGCCCAGTATGGCATATATAGCCGCTGTGATTTTCGTCAATTTGGGGGGTCTTGTTTTACGTTGTATACCACCCCTGACACAGAAGGAGCCGAGGCGTGACAATTGCTGTTTATCCAGGGAGTTTTGATCCCGTCACCAATGGGCACCTTGACATTGCCGAACGTGCGTCGCATATTTTTGACACCATCATCATGGCAGTGTTTGACCGACCGGACAAACGCTTGTTGTTCCCGACGGCAGACCGGGTGAATTTTTTGCGCACAGCAGTGGCAGGAATGCCCAAAATCCGTGTCGAAACCTATAGCTCACTTACCGTCGAATATGCCCGGAGCGTGGGGGCAAGTGTAGTGGTGCGTGGGTTGCGGGCAGCCAATGATTTTGAATCAGAATTTCAAATGGCGCAAGTCAATCAACGCCTGGCACCAGACATCGATTTAGTGTTTTTTATGGCGAGCCATCAATATACGTATTTTAGTTCAACGCGGGTGCGTGAGCTCGCTTCACTTGGTGCAGATGTGTCGTGGTTAGTGCCACCGCATGTCACCACAGCATTGCAACGTGTATACGCCGATCGGCGTCATGGAGGGTAACATGAACATCGAAGATCTACTCAACGAGCTTGAAGAAATCATCAATGAATCACAGCATGTGCCACTCACACAACTCGTGATTGTCGCCGAGCGTCAGGTGTTTGATATTATCGACCGGACACGGGCGCTCGCACGGATCAAACAAGCCCCACGGAGCGATACCACAAGCATCCCGACGACGATGACGCAACAAATGCGTGAGCAAGGGTTATTGACGGCAGCCGACCTCGAGCGCACCCGTATTCTTGAAGCGGCCCAGCAAGAAGCCGACGAAATCCGGGCCGGAGCTGATGAATATGCACGGGAAGTCCTCGAAGAATTACAAGGACGGCTTGATCGAATTATGTTGAGTGTCCAAAACGGACTCAAAGAGCTTGACCGTTTGCAACGACCACCGCTACCCCGTGAATAGATTTATTGACATTGCCCTTTATCTCCACTATAATGCAACTTCGGAAGACGTTGCGTAGGTGTGTGTATGGTGAAACTCAAAGACCGTTCTCCGCTCACATTCAACGTGGCGCAATTATTACGCGAACCAATTGGTGCGCGCCGCGAACATGATTTCACCGAAGCGTTTTTGTCGCTCCACGAAGACGAAGCGCTCCACGAAATCACCGGTAGCGTACGGTTTACCCGGACACTGGCAGGTGTCTATGTCGAATGTAGCCTTCACGGGGTCATTACCTGCCAATGCATGCGTTGTCTCCAACCGGCACGGATTGCAATCGACGTTGAATTCGTCGAAGAATACGCCGCCAGCATCGATGTCAATTCCGGCGCACCATTACCCTCACCCGACGAAGACGATGTCTTTCGTGTTGATGAACAACACATGTTGGATTTGAGTATGGCAATTCGCGAATATGCATTGTTGGCACTCCCCATCAAGCCACTCTGCAAAGAATCCTGCTTGGGGTTGTGTCCGGGTTGTGGAGTCGACCTCAATGTCAACGCATGTCAATGTCACGAAGAACCGATTGATGAGCGTTTTAGTGCGCTCAAAGCGCTATTCGATCGCCCATCTGCAGATTAATCAAGAATGGAGTACTCATCATGGGAGCAGCCCCGAAGACTAAAGTATCACGCCATCGCCGTGGCAACCGCCGCCAACATCAGCGCCTCGACGCCCCACACTTGGTCACCTGCAAAAACTGTGGCGAAATGATGCGCTCACACTACGTCTGCAAAAAATGTGGCCAATACCGCAATCGTCAAGTCATTGTGATTGCCGCCCCCAAAACCGATTCCTAATTCGCCATTGTGCGGTCATCCCCTACCGGTGTTCGTACGCGTAAGCACGAACACCGGTTGCTTATTAGAAGGCCATCACACTATGACCATCCATGCTGCAATCACCGGCTGGGGCATGAGTGTCCCCGTCAATGTTGTTACCAATGCCGATATTGCCAAAATCGTCGATACCTCTGATGAGTGGATTCAAACCCGTACGGGTATTCGTGAACGACACATCGTTAGTGGCGACGAGACCACATCGACGCTCGCGGCAGCAGCGGGGCGTGATGCCATGCAGATGGCGGGAGTGACTGCCCACGACATTGATATGGTCATCGTTGCGACGTTTTGCCCTGACCGCCCACTCCCTGCTACCGCCTGCCGCGTCCAAGCGCAACTGGGGATTAGCCGGGCTGCAGCCTTTGATATCGTAGCCGCCTGTAGCGGCTTCGTCTATGGCCTCACTATTGCCACCAGCCTGATTAAGTCAGGTATGGCCAAACGAATTTTGTTTTGTGCTGCTGATGTAGTCAGCCACTATGTCAACTGGCAAGACCGCAATACCTGTGTCTTGTTTGGTGACGGCGCCGGCGCCGTGGTGCTCGAAGCCACCGACCAACCCTATGGCTTGCTCTCTTCGGTAATGGGGGCTGCCGGCGACCGTGAAGAGTTACTGATGGTCGAAGCTGGTGGCACCTGTATGCCGATGAGCACCGATGTCATGGCCCAAGGCAAACACTTTTTGACGATGAATGGCCGCGAGGTCTTTAAATTGGCCGTGCGTGGCATGGAAGAATCTTCACTCCAAGCCTTGGCCCAAGCCAACATGACGTTGGATGACATGAAGCTTGTGGTACCACACCAAGCAAACCGTCGCATCATCGAAGCTATTGCCGAACGGCTCAATGTCCCCATTGAACGATTTTTCATCAATGTGGATCGCTACGGCAATACCTCGGCTGCCACCATCCCCATTGCCCTCACCGAAGCCGCAGCCAGCGGCGCACTCAATCCTGGTGACCATGTCTTGTTAACTGCCTTTGGGGGCGGTTTGACATGGGGCTCAGCAGTGGTGCGCTGGGGCCGCCCCACCAAGGAGTAACCCATGCGTCAGGCGTTTGTATTCCCCGGTCAAGGTGCCCAAGTAGTTGGTATGGGCCACGAAATAGCCCAGCACTCCCCGGCAGCCCGCGCCGTCTATGCCCTCGCCGATCAGGCCTTGGGCTGGTCCGTTAGCGATCTCTGTTTTGCCGGCCCTGAAGCGCAACTCACCGCCACCGAAAACACCCAGCCGGCCTTGGTTGCGACCTCGCTCGCCGTGCTCGCTGCAGTGGCAGGCGACGTAACCCGAATCGTCCCCTATACCCGCCAACACGCCGTCGCCGTGGCCGGGCATAGCTTGGGCGAATACAGTGCGCTCGTGGCTGCCGGGAGCCTCACTGCCACTGCCGCCATCCAATTAGTTCGCCAACGCGGCGCACTGATGGCCGCAGCCACCAGCGGGGGCATGGCCGCCGTGATTGGGCTCGATGACGATAGCATTGACCAGATTTGTCGTAGCGTGAGCACGCCGAGCGCTGCCGTCGTCGTCGCCAACTATAATTCACCTGGCCAGACGGTAATTAGCGGTGCCGTATCTGCACTCGAGGCCGCTGGTGAGGCACTCAAAGCCGCTGGGGCCAAACGCGTCATCCCCCTCAAAGTCAGCGCGGCCTTCCATTCACCATTGATGCACGACGCCGCCCAAGCCTTGGCAGCCCACGTCGCACGCACCACGATTGCAGCGCCCGTCATACCTGTTATCTCGAACATTACCGCCCAACCATTGCTGACACCCACAGACATTGCGAACGAATTACCCGCCCAAGTCGAATCGGCCGTACGCTGGGTCAGCACCATCCAATATTTGGTGGCTGATGGTGTGACCCATTTCGTCGAAATCGGCGCCGGTAATGTGCTCTCAGGGCTCATCAAACGCATCGCCCCCGATGCCACCACCACCACGATTACTGATGTGGCCTCGCTCGAAGCCTATAGAGCCCAATTCACCAACTAAGCGGTATTTTTTTCAACAAACAAAAACCACGGCACCTGCGCGATTCGCATGCAGACCGTGGTTTCGTTTTGTACAGACCCACCCTATTATTTCATTACTAACGTCGTTAATTCTGCCCGCAAATCTTCGAGTGCGATACCGATGTCACGGTCAGCGGCATGAAATGGCGTATTGATTTGCCACCATAAATCATTGGCAAGTCCCGTACTAAATACCAAAAGTTGATAGCGGCGCACCATTTGGGGCTGGTTCACCACAAACTCGATAGGATGACGAAACGCCCCACCATCAAGTCCAATCTGCATAGCTACAGGAACCGAAAAACGGGCAGTGATGACGGCCGCATGCGGAGGATTTTGCGGTTGGTACAGCCAAAAAGCCCCGGTTGGCGCACTCCATTGCCAGCGCCGACCGGCAGCGTCTTGTTCAGGGGGGAACCAGCCCCGATTCAACACGACCAAAGCCCCGGTGGCAGCCTGAGGCGGGCGACGGTAGAGCGCTAAATTGACATCGCCAACCACAAACTCAAGATTTTTTAATACGGCCAGATTCACTGGTGTGCCAAACCGTTTGTCGTACACTACATATTCCACATCCAAACGATCCATCATGGTGGTCAACGCCGTCGCAGGGTCATGGTTTAACACCGTCATCGTCGTGATCGGTTGGGTAAATTGCACCACACCATCGGCCCCTTGGAGCAATCCGGTATTGACGAGTTCGGGATTGAGGCGCGGCAAATACCCCGTCACAATCGGCCGTTGATAATACCATTGCCCATACAACACATTGCCATCATCCAAATCAAACGGCAACGGCAATACTGCACCATTTTGCTGGCGCGGAATCGCATCATAGACGGCGCTCTGGGTCGGTGCAAATGATTGCAATGGCATCGGCCATAACTCAAACCCAATCACCCCCAACAATACGATACCCCACACGTAAGGGCGGCGCAATCGTTGCGCTCCACTGCGGATCGCATAGGCGGCAAACAACGCAAGGTGCGCTAAGGCCAATAACAAAAAATGATTGGGGCGCTGGCCTAATTTCACCAGCGGAATATAATTCAAAATGTCGTATGGTAACGGAATCTCTGTGTCATGACCAAACCATATCAACCGCGGCCCCAACGAAAACACCAGCAATACCCCGGTCATAATCAGCCACCACGAAGCAATCTGTGGCCGCGCCCAATAGACTCCGACCACCGCCAATACCACCACACTCAACCCCAGCGACATGGGCCAGTAACTCGGCGAAAACTGCCGGTACCACGCTAGCACGGCATCTCCCCAGAGTGGATGGGTAATTCCAGGGGTGAGAAGCGTAAATAACGATGCCGAAAATTCTTTCTGCCGGATGAGATAATCGGTTAATCCGATACTACCACCCGTTATCGGCAATTGTTTTCCCGGCACCAACATACGCCATGCAAACGGCGCAATCGGCACTGCCACCACCGTCGCCATACTGACTAATTGCATCCAAAACCGCGTCAGGCGCATGCGATTATCACGGTCGCGCCACGTAATCAGTCCGGCCCAAATCACCACATACGTCAAGGCAAATAAGCCATAATAGAGACTCGAAAGTAACGCCCCCAAAATCGCAAACGCCCCAATCCATACTCCCCGCCAACGTTGCTGGCGGCTAAGCTCCCACAAGGCATACAACATGATTGGGAAGTATTGGAGCGACAAGCGTTCGGCAAACCCCCAATACGCCATCCACACGTGGAATGGGGCAAACGTATACAGCACACCCGCAATCCACGCAGCCCAGCGATGACCGACAATCTGTTCAGCGCACAATGCCATTGCCCACGCTGATGCGACAAACGACACCATAGCTAACAAATTAAACGCAAATACGGGCCCCCAAATCAGTGTGACGGGCGCCATCAATAACCCATTGGCAAACATCAAAATTTGCCAAAACAAATCAGCGCCACCCGGATAAAACATCTGCGCCGTATAAAACGGTGATTGCCCGATGCTCAATTGATGGGCAACCCACCACAACGACCAGACATTTTCCCAGCCACTATCACAGCGAACCTGACAGCGTGTGGCGAGATCACTCCCCCAAGTCGCAAATGTGTGCCCAAAAAACGGGATGCACAGGAGTGTATAACTGATAGGCAACACACCCCAACGCCACCACAGCGGTGAACGGATTCGTTGCAAAATTATATTCATGGTTGACGGTAAATTCTTAATAGCGGCACTCCATCACGCACAATCTGATACACCGGTGGAGTATTAGATGCCACCAATGCCCGCGTTGCCGGTGTCCAATACGCAAATCGGTAGGTCACAATCACATAATCAGCTTCATACATCGCCATCTGCGTGGTATGCATTCCCCACACCGAATAACCATCATTGCTCACAAACCGCAAGTCAGCCCGAGTACGACCATCAAGTTGATAGGTATGGGGGACGTCGTAACTATAGCCTTCGATCCAGACTGTGGCATTGGTGGGTGCATGGGCACTCACATAATCGAATGCCTCGGCATAGGTTTCGTTCCAGTACGTATGATCCATATCAAGTCGGGCGGCCCCCGGTAAGCCACCGATGCTTTCACTATAATACGAAAGTAAATGCGGCCACATCCGCACTCCATCACGAATCGGCAATCCCACAATCAGCACCAACCCCACCAGCCAAACCCGCCAATCAACGTGGTCTACTGATTTTTTGATAAACAGCACCCCACGCGTCAAACCATACCCAGCCAGCACGGCAATCATCGGAAAGAAGGCCATAAACAATCGCTCATTGTCATAGACCGTACTACTTACCATCAATGCACAAAGTGGCATCACGGCACTAATCACGATCAAATGCAGGTACGAGCGATGTGCCGGCAATGCCACCACACCCCCCACAATTGCCACAATTAATATCACCAACGGTGTCGCCATTACGGCCATTACCGGCGCAAAATACCACGGTGGTGGCAACAACGATTGCCCCAAAAACCATTGCGGGATTTGCCAATGGGCAACCGTAACCCACAACACATAATCCGTTAGCCGCGTCGTAGTATCAACCCACAACCATGGCCACAATGCCACAAACACCACTACGGCAATCAGGCCACCCACCACCATCCGCCCCAATAAATAGCCTCGGCGATCATAAATCAGCCACCATAACCCAATTGTGGGCAACACAAAGGCTGCGTTTATTTTGGTGGCGATACCGACGCCCCAGAGCACGCCAAACAACAGCGTCACCCACCATTCACGGCGATTGCGCATATGCCAAAAAAACAAAATCCCGGCGATATACGCTAGTGCACCCGGCACATCAAGCGCCGCCACATGCGCATGCATAAAAAACCGCGGCATACAGAGCAAAATAATTCCCGTGGCCAATGCAACCCAGCCACCCACCACGCGCAACGTACTCACCACCACCACGGTCACCAGCATTGCAGATACCAGGATGGCGGCAAATCGATATGCCCCCACCAGCCCTAATGTTTTGACCAGCGGTGTCCCTACCAATGCATACCACAGCTTCACTACCGGCGGATGTTCATGATTGTAGTCCCAATACGCACTAATAGTTGCCGGGTTGAGCAATGATGAACCTTCGCTGAACAACCGTGCCACCCATTCGTGATACGATGCGGCTGCTCGCATATAGGCCGGCTCGTCCCACGTCAAACCTAGCGGGGCGACGGTCAGCCACAGCAACATCGTCACCCCTACAATTCCGATTACACTCACCCAAAAAGTATTCTTTCGGTTTTTATTGGCAATCATCGAGTATCTTCCTCGTTCATTCAAGTCGATTTGGTGTATCCAGCAATCTTGCTTCATTATATCAATACCAACAGCAAGAATAACACAGGACCATATCATGCTGGATGTTTTTACACTGTACTAATAGGGCTATTCAGACGAACCAGCGTAACTCATCTATAATTGATGGGAACCCATACAGCGAAAGGACACCTCATGTCAGCGCGCCCAATGATTATCGATACCGATGCCGGTGTTGATGACGCTCTTGCCATTTTGATGGCACTCGCCGACCCGAGCGTCGAAGTCGTCGGCATTACCACGCTTAACGGCAATGTATCGCTTCCCAACGTCGAACGCAACGTCGGCACTATTCTTAATGCCTTTGGCGCTGGTCATATTCCGATTTATCGTGGTGCAGCTCGCCCATTATTGGTCGATGCCCCCGATGCCGCCGATATCCATGGCGCCGACGGCTTAGGTGATGCCGGGCTACGCGCCCCCCGCGACCTCGAATCAACCCATGCCGCCTTGGGCATCATCGAGCTCGCCAAACGCTACCCGGGCTGTACCCTCGTCACCCTCGGACCACTGACCAATCTCGCCATCGCTTTGTCACTCGAGCCAAATTTGGCACAGTACATCGGCAAAACCATCATCATGGGTGGGGCACCCAAAGCCACCGGTAACATTACCGCAACGGCGGAATTTAATATTTATGTCGACCCAGAAGCGACCGCCCTCGTACTAAGCCGTGGCAACCTGCAACCCACGATGGTGACCTGGGAAAACACCCTCGACCATCCCATCCTCTGGGATCGCTGGGAAGCCCTCCTCGATGCTGGCGACATGGGCAAACGCTTTGTGCGCCCCATGTGCACCAATCTCATGAATTGGGCCAAAACCCGCAACCGCCCTGGCATGCTCATGGCCGACCCCAAAGCAATGGCGGTCGCCCTCGACCCCAGCTGCGCCACCGTTGCCCATGTCTATATGGAAGTCGATTGTGGTACGGGCATCGGCCGTGGTATGACCGCAGTTGACCCGATTGGCTTCAGCAAAAAACCTGCCAATACCTATGTCGCCACTCACCTTGATATCGACAAAGTAATTGCACTCATCACCAAGGCCACCGCCGTCGCTTGTCACCTCTAACGCACCCGCACCAATACAAACCCCAAATCGTCGGCATGCCATGGCGTGTCGATCCGCACAAAGCCGCCACGATGATCAATCGTGGCGGCGGTTTGGGTCATACAACTCGCCGGGTACAACCATTCCAACGTATATCGCCCCGCAGGAATCCCGAGCATCAAGGCCTGTTGAGGCACATTTTGCGGGATGTAGCCAATATACCGTTCCCCTGGGACGGCCAACAATTGCACATCACTATCACCGGCATACCACGCAATTATTTCATTACATGGGCGCATATCCCACACCGCTACCCGTTCGAGTGTGTTGCGCAAAAACGCCATCTGGGCGCGTAAATCAGCCCCACCATATCCCGGCGTACGTGGATCGGTCACCGCAGACCCATCAGGATGCGTCACGGTGAAACTATAATCGAGGTGACTAAATATCCCACCGCCCGCCAACAAAAACGACCACGCTTCACTGCGATATGGGCGCGCACTATTGCCACGGAAGCCCGTCTCGTCGTCGCCAATAATCACCCCAAGGTGCCAGTTTTCACGGGCAGCCGATGGAATCGCATAATGAAAATTCACCACACTCACATGGGCTGGCACATACAGTAATTTTTGAGTACGATTGGCAACATTGATTGCAATCGGCAACTCTGGTGTAACCGCGACAATTGCCTCAATCATCTGTTCATGCCAGGCCATATCCATGGTATGGTCATGACGGCTATATGGCTCATTACATATTTCGATATACACGTTATCGTATTTTTTCAGCTCTGTCGCTGCCACCTGTACGAGGCGCCGCATAAACGGCAATAATGCCGAATCAGCCTCATAGACCCGGGCTTTCTCATATGGACCAATCGCTTGGCGGCTCTGGGTGGGATGCATCGGAGAACGCTCCCAATCCGCTTGATCATACCAAAAACAAAATAGCGTAAGCTCTACCACGATATCACGCTGCGCCGCTGCCGCCACAAATGCATTGAGCCGTTGGACCCATACGGGATTAATCCGCGCCAAATCATAACGTCCTTGCTCATCGCGCACCCATGGCGCCACATAGGCATCAGGATGGGGCGCCAACGTATTGTCGATGATACCAAATGACCCTGGCGCTTCGACATAACTCCCACTAAATACCCGCGTCAAATTCAACCCCGCCTGGCTCAGTGCATCGAGGTACCGTTGCATATCGAATTCAAGATTCAACATCGCGCCATAATGTTCCCCTCCACCTACCAACACACATGGTTGACCACGCCGCACAAAATAGCGTGGATTCGCCTGATATATATGCATTATGATCTCCTTTATTTCTCGTATCCCAATAAAGTATCACACATCCATCACCCAATCCAAACTCCATCATAAAACGACACAAGAAATACGACAACGATAGGAGCACAATCATTCCCTTACTTGTTTAGAATGGCTCATCTATCATTATCCAAAATCGCTTCATTTTTGATAATTATTTACGGCATATAATTCAATAATTTACGGTATTAAAAAAATACAAATGTCTGTCTACAGAAAAAATATACCTCTTTTTATTATAGATAATCACTCTAATCTCCTTATCTTTGCTATATTTGTTTGTGTTTATATTTTTCAGATAGATGTAATATATACAATTTAAATTATATTGCTTATATTTAATGAAATTCCACACTTAAATTATATTATTTTTTAAATTATTATAAAAATTTAATCACATGTAAATATCTATTTGATTTTTTTATAATTGTATGGTTAAATTAAAGAATATTCATGATAAGAATAAAAGAGGCAATCATGCGAATCGTATTTGTTGGTGCGGGGAGTCATATATTTACCCGACGATTAGTACGCGACATCCTCAGCTTCCCTCGCTTAAGCAATGCAACTATTGTGTTGCATGATATCGACGATACACGACTTGCCCATGCGCATTTTGGAGTACAACGGATTATTGCAGCAGGTCAATATAGAGCGCAAGTCACTGCGACGACGAATCTCGAACAAGCGATTACAAACGCAGATATCGTCGTTACCACCATTGCTGGGTCATTTGATCAATGGCGGCATGATATCGAAATACCCGCCAAATATGGTGTCGATTTAAATATTGGTGATACCCGTGGTCCTGGTGGGATTTTTCGGTTTTTGCGCTTGTATCCTGCCATGCAAAAAATCATCCGCACCATGGAACGCTATGCTCCTATGGCAACTTTACTCAATTACACCAATCCAATGGCGATGTTATGTGGTGCCTTGAGTCGCACCAGTACCATTCCAATTGTGGGATTGTGTCATAGTGTTCAAGGCACGGCCGAAATGTTAGCCCGTTGGCTTGGCGCGCCAATGAACGAAATCAGCTATACCTGTGCTGGGATTAATCATATGTCGTGGTATTTGTCGTATACCTGGAATGGTATCAATGTTACGCCGATTTTGCGACAAATCATCAAAAATCCGGTCATTTATAACGAAGAAATCGTCCGCAATGAATTATTTATGGCGCTAGGGTATTACACTACCGAATCGAGCGGGCATCATTCCGAATACAACTGGTGGTTCCGCAAACGTCCAGAACTCATTGCCCAATACTGTACTCCTGGTACCGGGTGGAATCCAGGCGCATCTTATGCTGCCCTCAATTGGTACCAAGCGCATATGAATGATTGGGCTACTGAAGCAGAACGGGAACGTACCAACCCCCAACCTATTGACTTGCACCCCAGTAATGAATACGCCGCAGCAATCATAAATGCACTCGATGGCGGTGACGTATTTAAGTTTAATGGCAATGTACCAAATCGTGGCTATATTACCAATTTACCCGTGGGAGCCTGTGTCGAATTGCCGATTTATGTCGACAACCATGGTATTCACCCCCTTCCCGTTGGTGATTTACCACCATCAGTTACTATGTTGACCAATCTCAGTAGCCAAATCGAAGAATTGGCAATTGCGGGATGTCTAAATGGGGATCCCGTCCTCATCTATCAGGCAATCTGCCACGATCCCTTGACCGCTGCCAAATTATCCTTACAGGAAATCCGCGCCATGGTAAATGAAATGTTTGCCCAATCACAACCCTACCTCCCGCACTTCGGAGCTCATCAAGTATAATCATTCCATAAAACCCTGCCCCTTTCGGATCCTACGGACGTACACACCTCCGTAGGATCCTCAGTTTTTAATCCACATATGTGCCCTGTAAATTGCCTATAATAAAAGAGTAGCATCGATTTGATGTTCCGTAGGAATTTACCATGTATAACAACCAACTAAACAATCGTAATTATCGTAGCAACAACATGGGATGTTGTGTGTTTGGCTTGGTTGCAGGGATTATCGGTGGGATTGGATTTTTGCTTTATCGTGGCTTCCAATTACTCTGGCAAATCATGCCCTGGATAATCAAAGGGCTTTATTATTTCATTGCGTGGCCATTTTTGGCATTTGAATATGGCTGGAATCGTGGTGGTTACTGGCGGATTACCGCGCTCGTTGGCGGCGTATTGTTTGGGCTCGTCATGTTGGTATCCGTACTCACGGCGCCACCACCGACTCCGAAACCCAGCACCCCCATCACCATAATAATTACGGCGACAAATATTGCGACGGCACCCGCAGCCAGCGTCGTACCCACCGCACCCGCAGCCAGCGTCGTACCCACCGCACCTGCGGCAACCATTGCAACGACGGCACCCGCAGCCAGCGTCGTACCCACCGCACCTGCGGCAACCATTGTAGCGACGGCACCCGCAGCCAGCGTCGTACCCACCGCACCTGCGGCAACCATTGCAACGACGGCACCCGCAGCCAGCGTCGTACCCACCGCACCCGTCGATAATACACAGTCGACTATGCCAGTGAATGCCGTCGCGGCCAAAGTCATTCGCGTTGTTGATGGTGATACGATTCATGTATCACTCAACAACAAAGATATTACCATTCGTATGATTGGGATTGATACACCAGAAACGGTTGACCCACGCAAACCAGTCCAGTGTTTTGGCAAAGAAGCATCGAATCACGCCCATCAATTACTCGATGGCACAATAGTCTACCTCGAACAAGATATCAGTCAAGGTGATTACGACAAATACAATCGTTTATTGAGTTATATCTGGATGCCTGACGGTCGCTTGTTTAACCAAGTGATGATTACCGAAGGCTATGCCTTTGAATATACGTACCATCTCCCCTACAAATATCAATCACAATTCAAAGATGCCCAACGCAACGCCCAAAGTCTACAACTCGGGTTGTGGGCACCGGCGACTTGCAATGGGGTCCATGGGGTTGTCAATAGCACTGCTGCTACTGCAACGACCGTAGCGATTAGTAGTACGAGTACCAGCAGCGGCAATGCAAACACAGCTGGGGCATCGGCACCCTGCCTCGTTGGACAGATCAAAGGCAACCACCGGTCCCTGATTTATCACCTACCCGATGGGGCGTTTTATGCCAAAACCACTGTCGATGTCGTTTGTTTCGATAGTGAAGCAGCGGCGATAGCCGCAGGCTACCGCCGGAGCAAACGCTAAAATTGCCCGATGCCCACTCCTCTCGTATAATCAGCACGTCCATCAGCGTAGAGGAGCAGTAATTTATTATGCGAATTGATTTGTTTCGCAGTACGTGGGGCATTGATGCCCCGTGGGAAGTCGTATTCCCAACCATCGCCCAGCAAGGATATCGCGGTGTCGAGCTTGGGGTATCACTCAATCGAAGCGAGCAAACCCACTTGGGTGCTCAACTCGCAGCACACCAGCTTGAATATATTGCGATGGTATTTACCAGTGGTGATGATTTGGCTGCCCATATCGCTTCAGCCAAACAACAAGTCGAAGCAGCAGTTGCGTGTGGTGCCCGTCAAATCACGTTGCACGGCTGGCGTGACGCCTCGAATTTCGACGATGGTTGCCGGTTTATCGAAGCCATCATCGCGCTCGAACAACAATACGGCATTGCCATTGGTCATGAAACCCATCGCGGCCGACTTTTTTTTAATCCATGGAGCACAGACGCCTACTTAACCCGTTACGCAGACGCACATATTTGTGCCGACTATAGCCATTGGGTTGTGGTCGCAGAGCGCAATTTGACCGATGCCGAAGCCATCATAGAACGCTGTGCAAGCCATTGCATCCACCTGCATACCCGCGTCGGGCATTCCCAAGGACCACAAGTCCCAGACCCAAGCCTGCCCCGCTATAGTGCCGAAGTCGCCGCCCACGAACATTGGTGGCAACTCGCCGTAACGGCCAATCAACGCGCAGGCAAAGCCAGCTTCTCAATGACACCGGAATATGGCCCCCCACCTTATCAATCCACCGATCTTGCAACCAATGCGCCATTGCAACCCTTAAGCGATATTGTGGCATGGCAAAGCCAACGCCTCCGTACACTGTTCCCCAACAAATAATTTTTGCACTCAGTGTCAGACACAGCCCATCCCAACAATGTTGTTGGAATGGGCTGTGTCTGTTATTTTTCACAATAAATACTTACATTACGAGCTGTGCCGCATGTTTGCCCGACAATAATGCCAGTGGGATTCCGCCACCTGGATGCGTTCCCCCACCACAATAATACAACCCAGCAATCTGTGGATCACGTTGTGCCGGACGCATAAATGCACTCAAGGTGGTATTCGATGCCAGCCCATAAATAGATCCACCTGGCGCATTGTAGAGCTGTGCCAAATCATGAGGAGTCAATATGTGTTGCACCACAATATTTTGCCGAAAACCCGTCAACCCAAAGTGTGTTTCAAGCTGGCTCGCCATTAAATCTGCATAGCCCGCTGCCATATTGGGCCAATCAATCTGACAACCCCGCGTTGCAGGTACATTGACCAACGCAAAGATGTTTTGGCCACCTAACGGTGCATGGTCAAGATCATATCCCACGGTGTGATTCAAATAGATAGTAGGAGTGGCGTGCAGGCGGCCAGCATCGGTATCGGCGAATTCAGCCCGGTAATTAGGTGAAAAGCAAACCGTGTGATGATCGATCTGGGCATATCGTTCACGCAGACCCCATAGCACCACAAACCCGCTGGTTGATAATTCATGCCGGGCCAACCGTTGGGCGCGGGCCGCACCACCAGCAAGCAATGTAGCCAGCGTCACTTGGGGATCAACGTTGCTAATCACCCGTTGGGTGGCGATTGCGTCACCATCACTGGTCGTGACCCCACATACCCGCCCGTGCTGATGCTGAATACCGGTTACCGTAGTCGCTGTTCGGATATCAACTCCCACCCGTTGCGCCGTCGCATGCAACACTTCAGCGATGCGATATAGCCCACCACGCGGATAAAACGCCCCCAGTCCAAATTCAGCCCACGCAATCAAATTAAACGTCGCTGGGGTACGATAGGGTGATGAACCATTGTACGTGGCAAAGCGATTCATGACTTGTTGTAAATGAGGGCTTTCAAAAAAGCTACGCACCGCACCATCCATGGTGCGCAATCCATCAAGTCGCCAGCCATTGCGGAGCATCTGCCAATCGAGCATGCTTTGCCAACCCGCAATTGGGGTATACAAAAACTTGTCTGCACTTAAATCCCATAATTGTTGGGCATAGGTCATAAACCGCATAAAATTCCCCACATCACGGGGATTGATGGTAGCGATATTTCGGATCAGTGCGGGTAATGATGTCATCGCATCAAATTGCGTACCGTCTGCCCACAAATAACGACAAGCCGACGGTAAAGCCACCACATCAAGTTCGGCAGCTAAAGAGCTTCCAGCAGCCTGCAAAAGATCATCAAGGACCCATGGCATCGTCAATAGTGAAGGACCTATATCCCAGACAAACCCTTGATCACGCATAATATTGAGTTTGCCACCAAGCGTTGGGCGCGCCTCGATTAATGTCGTTGGTCTGCCTGCAGCCGCACAGCGTATCGCCGCCGCCACCCCACCAAGTCCCCCACCAACCACTACTACACGCTCTGCCTGTTGCATAATTACCCCTGTACAATACATCCCATCTAAAGGACGTATTATACCAATTCATACACACAAACACTGCACGATACGGATAAAAACACCGGCGTGAATGTGTAAAAAGAGAATTTGATGACCTATTGTCATCTCCCTCAATTCTTTAACACATCTACATGGCGGATTGTAATATGAAGTGCGACAGTTAAAACGGAAATGAATCCCCACTGACAACACGTGTAAAATGGAGTTACTACGCAACACTTACACAGGAGTCATCAATGGGGTACCATCATTTTAGCATAGCGGAACGCGGTCAACTCGACG
>CANFUF010000018.1 GCA_947450095.1 Roseiflexaceae bacterium | reverse complement strand
ACGCTCAGGAGCAGGTCGAGGATGTAGCGCGGGTTGCCTACCTCGCGGGCCCAATCGTTGGGGTCGTTGACGATGCCGCTCTCTTTGTGGGTGGTGACGGCGTAGCGCTCCATCACCCACTCGATGGCCGATTTGCCGTTGACCACATACTCGTAGGCCGCGGCTGGGATGTGGCTGACGGTGATGGCGCTGTTGTAGATGATGGTGTCTTTGCGATCCTTGGCGGGGAAGCGCATCTTCTCCACCGCAAAAAATCCCGACTCGGCGCCGTTGACCTGCACCTGTGGGTGGGCGGGCACCTGCTCGTAGTCGACGTGCAAGCCGGCCAAGGCCTGCCCAGCCTGGCTAAACGCCCAAAAGTCGGCGGCGCGCTCGACCAATGGCAGGCGGGGCAACATCTTTTTGAGGTCGTTGGCGTAGGTCGTGCGGTAATCGGGGCTATGCAGAAAGCCGTAGACGTAATAGAAGATATCCTCTTTGCTGACGGTGGCGCCATAGGCAGCCCGGGCCTGCGCCAAAATCCAGTCGCTGACGCCGTCGCGACGGATGAAGCCGTCGCCGCCTGTGGCGGATGCGCTGAACATGTCGGCTTGGGTGCTGGGGGCCGGCTCGTAGTAGTAGAGGGGGAAGACTTGACTATTGAAATGCAACATTACATCAGGTATTAACTTAGTCATAATAAGAGAAAAATCTTTTGTGCCCAAACCTACAACAGAAATTACGCGGTTATCTAATGATTTATCTAATCCAAATCTTGGTGATTGACCCTTTCTATGAATTAGTAAATCTTCAAAATATATGTATTGTTTTGTGAATGGCCGATAAAGTCCAATCATTACTAAAGACTCGTTTAACCTGATCTTCCTTCTTTTTTCAAGATGTCCAAGTAAGCTACTTGACCAACTAATCAATGTATCATCTTTTATTACAAAATCTGAAGTGAGCTGAACTTCGCTAGTATTAGTTAGTCTATCGACTTCGCTATTGTATACGTTTATTGTTGAGCTAACTTTATATAGTAGTTTTGCTTTTGAAAAATCATAGACCCAAATATCTCGATTTGATTGACTACCGGGTGAATCTACAATAAAGAATGATTGAGCAGTTGTATCGTAATTTTTGTTTGATTGTAGGGGAATCAACTCCGCAAACCCCTCATTGCGCGCACTAATCCAGTCGCCATGCTCGTTGGGTGTGAGTTCTTGCAACGGCAGGCGTGTCATGCTACCGAACGTACTGACCAATTCCAGCTTCTTTTCGCGGGTGTGATAATCGCCGATGTCGTGATAATAAATTTGGGCGGGGATGCGGGGATGCGGGGATGCGGGGATGCGGGGATGCGGGGATGCTTCCGTTCGTGCCCTTTTTCACCAATAACGTGATGGCGATGGGGGTGCGTGAGCCGCCACCAAATACATTTCCCGCTTCTTTTTGGCGTAAATCACCGCTGGTACGGGCATTCCCCCGCAGATTGAAGACATAGATGGAGTCGAACTCGGCTTGCAACGACTTGCGCAAGCCGTCGGCGCTGTTGCCGTCCAGCCAAGCGCCGTTTGACACGAAGCAGATGATGCCACCGGTCTGGGCGTCGAGGCGATCGCTACTCCAGCGCAACGCTTTGATGTACGAGTCGTAAAGTGAGTTTTTGTTGGTGGCATCGGTCATGGCTGCATAGGTGGTGGCAATGCGCTGATCGAGCCCTGGGTATTTTTGATTCTGGGCATTGTCGTTGGCGCTCTTTTGGCCCACCGAATAAGGCGGATTGCCGATGATGACCCGCAAGGGGGCTTTTTTCTGGGCTTCGACCCGCGCCGAATTGTGCGGGAAGAGCTCGGCAAACAGCTGATTGTTGGGTTCGCCCAGCTGGAAGGTGTCGGTCAGACAGATGCCGTCGAAGGCGGTGTAACTGGTGCTACTGGTGACGTCGTGGAATGCGTTTTCGATGTTGACTGCCGCAATGTAGTAGGCTAGGAGCACCAACTCGTTGGCGTGGATTTCGTGCTGGTATTTGCGGAGCATGTCGGCCGGTCGGATCAGGCCGCTCTGGAGCAGGCGCGTGATAAAGGTGCCGGTGCCGGTGAATGGGTCGAGGATGTGCACCGCCTCGTCGCTCAGGCTCTGGCCGAATTCTTGTGTGAGCACGTCGTCGACGGAACGAATGATGAAGTCGACGACTTCGACCGGCGTATAAACGATGCCCAGCTGCTCGACCATTTTGGGGAAGGCGGTTTTGAAAAACTTGTCGTAGAGCTCGATGATGATGCGTTGCTTGCCAGCGGCGTTGTCGATGCCGGCAGCCCGCATGCGCACCGACTCGTAGAACTTTTGCAGGGCCTCGTTGTCGGCGGCCACCGTCTGGTCTTCGAGCAGGTCGAGCATGGTCTGCATCGACTGCGAGATGGGGTTGCTTTTGATGAACGAATAGCCCTCAAACAAGGCCTCGAAGACCGGCCGCGTGATGATGTGTTGCGACAGCATTTCGATGGCTTGGGCTTGGTTGATACTAGGGTTGATGTTTGACTGCAAGCCCTTGAGGAATTGGGCAAAGACCTGGCTGTGGCGCGTATTGGTGCTCACCATGCGGGTAATGCGCTCGACTTGGCGCTCGGCGATGTCGGCCACGTTTTTGGCCCATTGCTCCCAATAACGCCGATCACCTACTTTTTGCACCATGCGGGCGAAAATGGCATCCTGCAGTTCATCGAAACGCATTGTCAATTGGCTACCATAGATGGCTTTGGTTTCGCTGGTTTTGCTTGAATGCTCACCAGATCCGATACCGACGACCTTAATCTTGTCCGGCAACGTTTTATTCAACTCGATTTTGTTGATGGTGGCATTGAAGCGGTCGTCGTGGGCGCGTAGGGCGTTGAGCACCGTCCAGACCACTTTGAAGCGTTCGTTGTCGTTGAGGGCCACCTCGGGTTCGACGTTGCTGGGCACCACGATGGGGATGATGATATAGCCGTATTTTTTGCCGGGGGCCTTGCGCATCACCCGCCCCACCGATTGCACCACGTCGACCTGCGAGTTGCGGGCCGACAGAAAGAGCACGGCGTCGAGTGAGGGCACATCGACGCCCTCGCTCAGACATCTGACGTTGGTGAGCATACGGCATTCGGGCTGCGCGCTATCGGCTTTGAGCCAACTCAGCAATTCGTCGCGTTTGGGGGCATTCATGCTACCGTCGATATGGTCGGCGTCGATGGCAATGAGTTTGGCTTGCTGGGTGGCGGGCAGGCTGGCAATGTAGTCGTGCGATACCTGGTCGAACATTTCGGTGATGGCTTTGGAGGCCTTGATGCTGGCACAAAACGCCACGGCCCGCCGCATCGGCTCGGGGTCTGTTGCGGCGATGGTGCCGTTGTCGCCGACGATTTGCTTCGACAAGGCGTTGACACAGCCCATCAATTTGAGGGCATCATCGCCGGCGATTTCGTATTGATTGTTGCCGAGCAGGGTTTGCATGTGAGCGGGGATGGTGGCTTCACTGACGGTCAAAATCAGGACTTTGTAGTCGGTGAGCAGGTCGCGTTCGACCGCTTCGCCGAAGCCGATGCGATACATTTCGCTCCCATAGAGGCGCTCGTCGTCCATCGAGCAGAGGATGGCGTCGGCTTCTTTGGCTTTGCTTTTGGCTTCATCGCTAAACAAACGGGGCGTGGCGGTCATATAGACGCGCTTGGCGCCAGCAATGAAGGTATCGTCGTGGATGCGGATGAAATGTGATTCGTCGTAACCGGTTTTTTCTTTGTTTTCGAGCGCCACGCCGGTGGTGCGGTGGGCTTCGTCGCAGATGATGAGGTCGAAGCGCCCAAATTGGGGCAACTCGTGTTGCAGGCGCTTTTGAGCGGTGGCAATCACATCAATCGACTGATAGGTCGAAAAAACCACCGTCATGCCGGGGTGATTGCCGTGGGCGCGGCGGCGAAACTGCGCCACGATGCTGTCGACATTGGTCGAGGCCGGGTAGGCCAAATCGACGACGCTAAACAAATCGGCATCGTCGTCGCTCTTTTTTTTGACTTGGGTGATGGCCGGATCCGAGCAGATACAAATGGGATGGATGGGCATTGTGGCATCGGCGGCCCATTCACGGAGCGATTGCCCGAGGAGCGCAATTGAGGGCACCAAAAAAAGAATCAGCCCATTCTGGTTGGTCTGGGCCTCGGCCAACCGCAGGGCGGTAAAGGTTTTGCCGGTACCACAGGCCATAATCAATTTGCCACGGTCGGCCTGCGCGAAGTGATGTACGGCGTTGCTGATGGCATCTTGTTGATGGGGGCGGACGCTCTTTTTGGGGCGTTGGGCGACGCTGCCATGCATATTGGCGTCGAGCTTTGACCAATCAACTGGTGCTTCGATTAAATCGGTCAAGTTGACACGGGTAACGGGGGGATGTTGGTTTTTGATGGCTTCGGTGGCGTTGCTCGACCAGTGATTGGTGGTCGAAATCCACAGGCGTTGGGCAAAGCGGTGCGTGGTGCCGTCTGGCATGGCAAAACTACGGCTCGAGGTGGCGAGAAACGAATCGACCATGCCCTTTTCGATGCTGGTGTCGGCATCAAAACATTTGCACTGGATGGCCCAGTAATCGCCGGCATGGGTCTGTGCGACGAGGTCGATGCCCGTGTCGCTCCCACCCAGCGCGGCCCGCCCGGGGAAGTCGCGCCACAACCAGACGTGGGAAAATTCATCCTTATATCTGGGGTCGGTGCGCAGGTAGGCCAGCATCAAGCGCTCGAATCGGTCACCTTTGTTGCGTTCAGAGAATGAAATAGCGCGGTATTTGTCCAAAATATCATTGAATTGCATGGTGCAAACCTTTTGATTACGTAATAATTGTCGGGTGGATTTGTATTATAGCATCACTGCCCAATAACTCACTCCCATCACGTTGCTACCCTACGCGGCGCATCACGGGAAGCGTGTATACAGGTCAGCGGCAATTCGTTGCGCCCCGGCAATGGAAATGTGGGTGGCATCGTTATACCAAAAGTGGGTTGTATCGAGGGCCGCACAGGTCGTACCATCACAAAACAACGGCAGCGGATCATACACTTTTACGGCCGGCAGTCGTGCCAATACCGGGGCCAGTGCCGCTTTGTATGACGCAAAAAACTGCGTAACCGATGCTTGGGTCGTGGTGCAGGTCATCGTACTGTGTGACAACGCCCGTAGGGGATTGTAATAACATTGCTTGGGCGCAAAATCGAGCTCAGGGACTTGTTGTACCAAAACGACGGTGGTATTGGGGAGCGCACTCAAGCGCCGTAATGTTTCGTCGAGTGCATCGGCGAGTACCGTTGCCCGTTGCTGGTCATTAAGTTCTTGGCGTGGTCCGGCAAGTTGGAGATACCAATGCCGGGTATCGCTTGCGTTGTGACTGTGGGTTTGGATAACGCTATACCGCCCAAGCACGAAAATGGTACGGTGGCGAGCGCTGGATTGGGTTGCGAGCATACTAAATACCCCAGCGAAGCCTTGCTCTTCACACCCCCATGGTGTTTGATAGTTTTCCTTATAATCAATATAAAAATCAATCCCTACCGCGGCATAACAGCCGGGCCGACTAAAAGAAGTTACCGTATGAGGCTCTTGATTATCAACTAACCCCAATGTCAGTTGATAGGCGTGGCTATCACCGACAATAATGTAATCGCTCCCCGTGGATTGTGGGCTGGTGTGGTGGAAGCAGATGCCTGCAAATGGCTGGTCGAGCAGCGTCGTACATGGGACGATTTGGGCTCTGGCTTGTTGGCTGGCGACACTATCTGCAAGATTACTGTTGTGTGAATTCCACCAGCCATAGGCCATACTTATCCCAATAATCCCTACCATCACTGTGGTTGCCAAAATTGCCAGTGGTGGTATGTGACTCCGGCGCCCGTGCCGGAGTGGTTTTTCGACACAGAGATACGAAAGGATTGCCAAACCGACACTCAGGGCAATCAACAGCACCTTCTGTGGCAGGGTGATGCTTTCTAGCTCTATCAATAAGCTTCCAAAACGCAATACCGGCCAGTGCCAGAGATACAACGGGAAGCTGATTAAGCCAATCAACACCATAGGTCTGCGGGCCAAGAGTTGGGTGTTGATGAAGCCATCGGGTCCGGCGGCGATGAGTACGGTGGCGCCAATGACTGGGATGAGCGCCCAATAGCCAGGGAATAAAAGAGTTTGGTCAAAAAAATAGCAACTGGCGATGATGGCAATCAGGCCAATCACCGAAAGGGTGTGTTTTTGATTGGTGGTGAGTGGCGTATGCGGTGTCAGCGCTCGTAATGCGAGGAGCCCGCCGATAGCTAATTCCCACATGCGGGTAAACGGCAAATAAAACGCTGCATCGGGGTCACGGGCCACGAGCATGATATTGCTGATAAACGAGAGCAATACGCTGCCCACCATCAAATAGCCGAGGTTGCGGCGCTGCCGATAGGCGACGGCCAGTGCGATGGGCCAGACAATGTAAAATTGCTCTTCGACCCCCAACGACCAAAGATGGAGTAATGGTTTGTAGGTGGTATCGGCGTTGAAATAGTTGATGTCGCTATAAAGAAAAATATTCGAAAAAAAACCGACCCCCGCTACGACATGGCGCCCCAGTTCTTGCCATTCTGTGCCGACAAAAAAGAACCACCCCACCCCAATCGTCATGAGTAACATAACGGTAACGGCAGGGAAAATCCGTCGGATACGCCGCACATAAAAATCTGCAATGCGCCATTGCTGGGTGACTAATTTACCCAAAATGATTTGGGTAATTAAATACCCTGAAATCACAAAAAAGACATCGACTCCCACATACCCACCGGGTAATTGTGCAGGGAAGAAGTGATAGAGCACCACGGCAAGTACGGCAATGGCGCGTAATCCATCGATATCGCTACGGTAATGATGCGGTGGTGGCGTCTCCGTTGGGGGTGTCGCGAGGTGCAGGCGATCACCAATCCAGGGGATTACGGCATAGGCTGCGACACCTAATGCATACCACGGGAGCAACCAATGGGGTAACCCTACGCGCCACCAGATTAGGATCATACTGATACTGTGGCAGGCATAGAGGGAGATAATTGCACGCGGCGTCTGTTTCCATATATACCAACTCATGATGGTGAGCAACACAATGGCGATGACTGGCCAGATGGTTATGTTGGGGAGCATCGCGCGTGTATATGCGTGAATGCGAAATTGGCTTAGCGCAACGGTCTGTGTCCGTTCGCTCGTATGGATTACTGGGTTACCATTGAAGGTGATTTGCGTCTGCGCATTAGCGAATTGCCAGGGAATATTCGCGAGAATGTGATATACCCGGAATTGATTTGGTTGCACCACATAGGTGGCAATCGGGTGTTGATTACTCGTCAATGTGAGGGTGGTTGGTTGTTGGGCTGCTGTCGCTACAGAGTCAATCATCACGAGGCCGACGATACGTTGGGGCACAATGATTTGGGCGCCAGGCATGGCCCAACGTAACTCGCCTTCACGCTGTGGTTGATGTGCGATGGCAAAAAAACCAATTAGGCTACTGTTGTCGCGAATATTAACGACATAGGGAGGGAGTGTTGTGGTACCAAATAATATATACCCTAGCGCAATGAATAGTAGACTGAACCACAAGTGGAGTTTTTTTGTCATGACAAATTCTTGATGTGCGTAACGCAATACTATTGTGTGCCACCGTAGCTGGGCGTTGCGTGTAAAAATCTCTTAGGTGTATGCGATAACGAGACAGGCGCAACGTCAGTGGTGTATTTGGTGGCGGTGCGCAGGTAGTCCAGCAGCAGTCATTCGCTACAATCGCCTTTGTTGCGCTCAGCGCATGAAATGGCACGGTATTTGGCACAAATATCGTTGAAATACGTGGTGCAGACCTTTTTATGTAATAATTGTCGAATCATTTTCATTATATCATTTCCCACACCATCATTTGATCGTGTGGGTGTTGTCTATGGTACCGTGTGATTTAGGGGAATTGAGCGGCCAGTGCTACGGCGATGCGGTGTGCTCCTGCCACCGACACATGGTTGGTATCGTTGTACATTCGGGTACCAGCGACGACCACGGCACAATCACGGTCAGTACAAAACAACGGTATCGGATCATATTGTGCGACCCGCGGATAGCGTGCCAGCACGGTGGCGACGGCGGTTTTGTAGGGCGCAAAAAATGCATCAATGGTGGCTCGGGGTGTGCTACAAATTTGCGGTGGGGTTGCGATAAACGGGATGGCGACATGATAATAGCAACTCGTCGGTGGAAAATCGAACTCAGGTACTTGGTGCATAAATACCACTTGTGTGTTGGGGAGTTCCGTCAGCTGTGTTAGGGTAGTATCGAGCGTTTGTGCGAGCACCGTATAACGCTCGCTACTCGGCATATCGACCCGCGCACCGGCAAATTGGATGTATTTTTCGTGACCACGATCTAATCCTTGGGTGGCAAATAAACCATAGCGACCGACGACAAAGATAGTCCGGTGCTTGGTAGGGGGATTGGCTCGGAGCATCGCAATAATCTGGTTAAATCCATGCCCATCATCACACCCAATCGGGGTGGTTTGTTGTTGTTCGTAGACTTCTATACCAAGCAGTGGCAAGCAGGCATTGCGACTAAAACTGGTGACGGTATGGGGTAATTGAGCGTCAATAAAGCCTAATGCCAAGGCGCGGGCATGACTATCGCCAATAATAATGTATTCATTGTCGGCGGGTTGCGTGCTCCGGCGGGTCATACAATCGCCCGCAAACGATTGGAGCATGAGCGAATCACAGGGTACGGTGTATTGGCGTAAACGGAGCTCGGCATTAATCGAATCAGCGAGATCGAGCTGGCGTAATGGGATCGACCAACCTTGGGCGATGACTGCTCCACCGGCACCAATCAGTCCCATGACTGCCACGATGACGAGGGGCGACATGCGGCGCCACCGTCCGCGTCGGATGGGTTGTTCTACCACGTGATATGAGATCACCGCACAGATGATACTAATACCGAGCACGGTGATTTTTTGGATGGTATTGAGGGTGGTCAACAACAAGGTGCTGAATTGCAAAATCGGCCAATGCCATAAATACAACGGGAAGCTAATCAGTCCAATCCAGACCATCACCTGGGTGGTGAGCAGTTTTTTGAAAATACGTGACTGTGGCGCACTGTGCACAATTCCAACCGCGCCGAGGACGGGGATGAGCGCCCAATACCCCGGAAAGAGGGTGTGGTTGTCAAACCAGACTGCACTCCCCACAATCGCCGCCAGACTTAGCAAGACCACGATTTCGGCACGCACCCAGCGGGTGGTGGTGGCGTGGGGGGCACTGAGGGCCTGATAGGCGATGATGCCGCCCACGCCTAGCTCCCAAATCCGCATCATTGGTAAATAAAACGTCGCATTTGGATAGGCTTGAATCAACAACACATTGCTGGCAAACGACCACAACGTCACCAATATCACGATATGACTAAAGCGGGCGTGCCAGCGAAAGGCCGCATAAATCAAGAGTGGCCAGAGCAGATAAAACTGCTCTTCGACACCGAGTGACCATAAATGCAATATGGGTTGATAGGTCACGACATCTTCGAAATAATTAATCGTCGCGTAAGAATAAATATTCGAAACAAACCCTACTCCCGCCAATAATTGATGACCATAGTCGACCCACAAAGAATAGGGGTAGACCAACCATGCCAAGATGGTCGTAACCACCAACATGACCCCCAACGCCGGGAAGATGCGCCGGACGCGGCGAATATAGAAATCACGGATGGTGAATTGATTGGCGGCTACTTGCGTAATGATAATCTGAGAAATTAAATATCCCGAAATCACAAAAAAGACATCAACGCCGATAAATCCCCCAGACAGATATTCGGGGAATATGTGGTACAGCAACACACTCATGACCGCAATTGCCCGTAACCCGTCGATGTCTGGACGATATGTATGGGCGTTTTGGGGATTGTTGATGGCCTGATTCGGTATCGCCCCGGTGGGTAATTGCAACCACGTGATAATCAGCGGGGTGAGCGCAACCATGCCAAACATGACCGTGTACCACGTGAAGAGTTGCGTGAATTCGTACTGTGGGAGTACCACGCTGATGATGCAATGGGCAAAGAGCAACAACCCGGTGCGGAGCGGCGATAATCGCCACGCCCACACACTGATGCAACTGCCGATGAACAATCCTACCAAGCACAGCACGGTGGTGCGGAAATCGGGAATGACGATGGGTGCAAGTGAATGCACCGCAAAATCTGCGACGGCCACCACGCGGTGCAACGGGTCAATCGGGGCGGATATGGCATCAATCCCAAGGTGCGCTTCCGCGGTGATTGGTTGCCACGGCAGGGTGACGAGGGTGTGATAGACCCGGAAGTGATCGGGCTGAATAGTGTGGGTCGCGATGAGGGTATCACCCAGTGTGAGTTGGATTTGCAGGGGGTGTTGGGCACTGGTAGCGGTATACGTGATAATCGCCGGTCCGGTGTTGCTGATGGCACCGGTGATATAGGCGTGTGGGGTGGCCCAGCGGAACATGCGGGTCTGGCCGATTTGTTGTTCGCGTGGCAAAAAATTGACGAAATTCGGTGAGCCAGTGGTCGTTGTATGGGGGGTAAAGAGGGAATAGAGTGTGATACACAAATAAATAACCAACCCGGCAATCTGATATGGGGATTGATGGATGCGGTGATAAGTCGTTGACATAGGCTGGCTACTTATTCGTTTAGGTGACGCATGCATGCGTCGCACAATTAATGTGTGAATGATTTGAGCGCCGGTAATACCTGTTTGCCAATAATATTAATGCCCGTAGCTGCCACAGCGACGCCGTGGGGCGTGCCCAGCTCGATGCGGTCGACACCAGCGGCAAAGAGTTGTTCACACTGCTGGATGATGTCGTTGGCGTTGCCACTAAAGGCAAATTTGTCGAGTAATTCATCGGAAATCAACGATGCGCCGCCGGCGAAATCACCACTGTCGGCAGCCCGTTGCAGGCGCTGGATTAATTCTGGGTCGACCTGTACACTCGGGTCGAGTGGTGCCACCACGGGCAGGTAGAGCACCGCCGCTTGGCGGGCCATTGTGCGCGCCGCATCACGGTCGTGATCCACGACCGTCACCGCCCCGAGGGCGATTTTGACACTACCACGGGCGCGCCCAGCTTTTTTTTCACCAACCGCAATATAGTCACGGATAAATGACACCACCGCCGGGTTGGCAGACCCACCCACTTTGACTTCGTCGGCCAATTCCCCAGCCACCGCACACAACCCCCGCCCCCACGTGCCAATCATGATCGGGATGGGTTGGCTGGGCAAGGGGTAGCCGGCTTGGACGTGAGGCGCGATTTGGTAGCATTGGCCGTGGTACGCTGCAGACTTCCCGCTCCAGAGCAAGCGTATGATTTCGATACTTTCGCGGATGGCTTGGATTGGTTTGCTCGGTTCACTGATGCCGTGATCTGCTAACCACGCCCCCCGGGCAATCCCGACATATGTGCCGGCTTGGGCGACATCGGCCAGCAAGGCGGCGTCGGCGGCAATGTCGATGGGGGCCATGCGCGCCGGCGAAACCGCGGCACAGCCAATGCGGGCTCGGGTGATGTGGGGCGCCATCAAGAGTAACGGGCCGTAGCTGGTGTGGTAGGGTGCATCGCAATAGACACTGACTGCGGCGAAATCGTATTGATTGACCAGCTTGGCCAAGGCAATATAATCGCTGGCGTGTTTGTTGGTTTGGAAGGCGATACTTACTTCTGGCATGCGAAATCCCTTTGTCTGATTCATGTGCTAGGGGAACCGTTTCCACAATTCGGTGGTGATGATTTTGGCGCCAGCCGGGGATACGTGATTGGTATCGTGATACCACGAAATCGCCTCGTGAATCACCGTACAGACCGTTGCGTCGCACATCTGCGTCATTGGGTCATATTGTATGACGGTTGGGTAATCGCTCAAAACAGTAGCTGCATTGGCTTTGTAGCGCGCAAAATACGTATCGACGGTTTGCCGTGCAATAGTGCATTCGCGTTGATTGGGATGCACTATTTGCCAACGATTACAGCTTTGGGGGGCAAAATTAAGCTCTGGCACTTGATGCATAAATACCACGGTCGTATTGGGGAGGGTCGTGAGTCGATCGAGGGTGTTGCGTAAACCTTGGCGGAATACGTCGTCGCGATTGATGCGATCACTGGGTTGGCGTGGCCCAGCAAATTGGAAATAGACTTGTTTGCTCAAGGGCGTATCCGCTACATCGGGCTCCATAAACGAATAGCGTGACACTAATACCACGACACGATGATTTGTGGTTTGTTGATTGGCGAGGGTTTGGAGTAAACTCGCTAGCCCTTGTGGATTGGCACATCCAAATGCTTCAGTTGCATCACCGGTATAACGTTCTATGCCCAAAAACGGGAGACATCCATAGACCGAATAGTAGGTGAGATGGTGGGGGGTACCGTAGCTGATTGCATCAGATGCAAGCGCCTCGGCATGACTATCTCCTACAAAATAATATTCGGTTCCCCGGCTATCGTTGGGGGTATTGCTCCAACACGTCGCAATAGGGCTGAGTGATAGTGCTTCGCACCGCGAATGCGGGAGTGGAGTGTGTGTAATCGGTGCAGCGGCGGTATTGTCACTGATGGCAATCGTGCGATTGTAGGGTGCGATAATTCCGCTCCCTATTAATCCATAGCCGATTCCCCCGATTGCAAATGTGCAGAGTGCGATGAGGAATGTGGGTATGGTGCGATAGCGCCCAACCCGCAACGGTTTTTCGATATACCAATAGGTGCCTGCCGCCAACACCACACTCGCAACCACAATACTGCTACTCACGAGCAGGGGTAAGCGGATACTACTCAATAAAATATAGGCAAACGAGAGTAGCGACCAATGCCATAAATAGAGCGGAAAGCTAATCAACCCAATCCACACCAAGATTTTTTGGGATAATACGACCCGATTGAACCAGGCATCCTCACCAGCCTGTAGCAATAAATAGGTGCCAATGACCGGTAAGAGGGCCCAATAACTTGGATACGCCAGCTGATCGGTATAGGCATACATACTCCCAATCACCACCACTGCCCCCACGAGTGATTGCAGGGTGCGTACGGTCTGCGTTGGTAGCGGGGATTTTGGGGGCATGACGGTGGTATAGGCCAGTAAGCCGCCGATGGCCAACTCCCAAAACCGACTTATCGGCCAATAAAATGCGGCATCGGGAGTGGTATTGCTCAACATAATATTTGTGATAAACGACATGCCCGTCAGGGCAATCAATACCCCCGGGATGGCGGTGAAGCGCCGGCGGAACAGGAGCAACAATACGGGCCAAACCACATAAAACTGCTCTTCGATGCCAAGTGACCATAAATGGAGCAGTGGTTTGTAAATCGACTGGGTATCAAAATAGCCGATGTCATGATAGAGCTGCAGATTCGCAAAAAAACCGGCCCCGGCCCCCACGGCGCGTCCCAAATCTTGGTATTCGGCGGGGACGAGGCAGATTGCCCCAAATACCAGGATTGCCCCAAAGAGCACACTGAGTGCCGGGAAGATGCGCCGGATGCGCCGACTATAAAAATCGCGGAAGGTAAATGAATTGGTGGCGATTTGGCGCAACAAGATTTGCGAAATCAAATAACCGGAAATCACAAAAAACACATCAACGCCCACATACCCACCGTGGAGTAGGGCTGGGAAGGCATGATAGCCCACCACCGCCATTACCGCCAGCGCCCGTAATCCGTCGATATCGCGGCGATACGAGGTATGGGCGGTCACTACCGGGGGTGTTGGGGTAGGTGCCTGCAAGAGTGCCACCACACTACCAAACCCCACAATATAGGCATAAATCCACCATGGACTCGTGAGTCCAAAGTTGGTGAGCAACACGATATAGCTACAACTTGCCACATAGTAGCCGATGAGTTGCCTGCGTGACAAACGCCACCCATAGGTAAGTACCACGGTATAGAACAAGAGCAACCAGATGATGGCTGCCGGCAGGGTAATCGGGGATAACGGGTAGAGCGTTGCCTCGGTAAGTCCAATTGCGATTTCACGGCGCACAAGTGAAGGGTTATCACTATGAAATACGAGGGTGGTTTGGGCGTATTGTGCTTGCCAGGGAATCGTGCTCAGGATCCAATAGGTGCGAAATTGGCCGGGTTGGATGATATAGGTGCCGATTCCATTCCCGTTGATCCGGAGCGTAATATGGCTCGGTTGGGGTGTGGTGGCAAAAAACTTGAGAATTTGTGGTCCACTACTGCTATAGGGTAATTGGAGGGTGGCATCATTGGCCCCCCACCGAAATGACAACGGTGCAACTGTACGTGTTTCGATTTCGTGAAAATTTGTGACGGTGGCATCTGTGTGCGTAATATCGAGGCTATTGGTATGGGTGCTCGTAAATAATAACAACACCACACAAATACATACATAACTCCATGCCGCGATAATCCGTTGCCTACCGTGCATTCGTTTATACTCCCAGGATAATCAGGTAATCAATGGTGGGATGCGACTGTTACGTTTTAATTCTACATGATTGTGCATTGCGTGCGGATTTTTATGACGAGTAGCGTCCGCAATTACACAGATTTTTGTCGTGTGATTTCACAAAAAACACCGCCAGCGGCACATTGCCTAATACACGCACCATTCAGCACGCCAACGAGGACATTGATTGGACTGATTTAGGTTAATTCGGTGCTGTCGAGGGTGCGGGTGGCGATGCGTTCGATTTGCATAATCAAGCGCTCTTCGGGGTCAGGGCAAGCCACCAATGTATCGCGCTCCAACCAATCATTCCCGGCCAACAAGCGCTGTTTGGCCGGCAATAACGGCAAAATTGCACTCAGGGCATACAAACAAAAATGTTTGCCGGCGGGGATGTGTACACGGCTACTGTCGGTCAGCTCGAAATAATCGCCTACCGCCAAGCCACATACCGAACGCCCTTCGATGGCAACCACCTGAATCCGCAAATCATAAAGTTGAAACGGTAATGACATAGCTGCTCCAACGCAAGTGGGGTGGTGGGAATTCCCCCACCACCCCATAGTTGACTACCAGGATGGGCCGGCTTCGCCTTTGCGGGTTTTGCGGCCATAGGCCAACTCAGCGCCACCCGACAAATAATGATCGACACCGGTGGTGAAGGTCGCTTCGGCAGCAATAAACAAACAGAGTTTGCCCGCTTCTTCGATCGTACCCATGCGGCCCATCAACTGGGCGTTGTCGCCGTGTTGGCGGGTCAACACCGGATCGTCTGATGCATCAATCCCTGCTTGCCACAACGGCGTATAGACGTTGCCCGGCGAGACACAATTGACGCGCACGTCGTGGGCGGCTTCGTCGATGGCCAAGGCCTTGGTGAACGACGTGATGGCCCCTTTGGTGGCCACATAGGTCGTCGCAAAGGGCTGGGCGATGGTACCGACCAAGCTCGACATATTGATGATGTTGCCTTGGACTTGGCGTAGGTAGGGCAGGGCAAATTTACAGGCTGCAAAAATACTCACTAGATTGAGTTCGAGCAAATCACGGAAGTCTTGGACGCTGAATTGGTCAATGGTGCGGGTCGGTGGATGCCAGCCGGCGTTGTTGATGAGACAATCGATGCGGCCGTATTTGGCCACCACCGCTTTGATCATGGCTTCGATGTCGTCGGTCTTTGAGACATCGCATTTGATAAACCAGGCGCTACCGGGGCGTTTGGCGTTGAGTTCTTGTTCGAGGGCAGTGCCTTCTTTTTCGTTGCGGGCACAAAACACCACCGTGGCCCCAGCATCGGCAAACACGCGCACGCAGCCCTCGCCAATCCCTTTGCTGCCACCGGTTACAATCGTGATTTTATCGTCGTAACGCATGAAGTCATCCTCCTTGATGAACCAAAAAACGGCTAATACTGCTAGTATACCGCTGATTGCATCAATTGACGCACCACGCCTCCCCGTGCTAGGATAACGCAGATAGACGATGCCACACGTATGCGATGGAGCCTGAAATGACTGAAGCGGTACGCCAGATTTATTGGAATATAGGCGAAATTCTCGGCAGTTTGACGGTCTATTTGACCGCCTTGGCTGCCGTATTAGTGTTGTTTTATGGCATCCTGCGCGATATTGCCACCTGGCGCAAAGGCCGCCCCGAAAGTCGCCTCGATGCCCTCGGCTCACGGGCCAGCGAATATTTGGCGCAATCCCTTGGCCAAAAAAAGACCCTGCAAGACCGCCGCCCGGGCATGATGCATGCCTTGATTTTTTTTGGCTTCCTCGGTCTGTTTATCGGCACTGATGTCATCGCCGTCGAAGAAGACTTCACCATCCCCCTGGTGGGCGCCGATGTCGGCAAAATCTTGGTGGGTAACTTTTATCGCACTTACGAGACCATCCTCGATCTCGTCGGGCTGTTGTTTGTGGCCGGGCTGGTCTGGGCATACGTGCGCCGCTACAAAACGCGCCCCGAACGTCTGCACGAACGCCAATACGACCGTGAAGCCTTGCTGTCGCTGATTTTTGTGGGAGTGAGTGGCTACTTCATCGAAGGCCTGCGCCTCGCCAATCAAACCATCGCCGGCGTGCCCGTCTACACCCAATCATGGGCCGTACAATCATTTGTCGGCTATGGCTTAGCCACCATCATGCGTGCTATTGGTTTGGGCAACGGCAGTAGCATCGGGCTCGCGTTGCACATGGGGCTGTGGTTTGTGCATACCTTTGTGTCGCTGGCATTTGTGGCGGCTATCCCCTATACCGGCTTGCGCCATTTGGTCTACACGCCCCTCAATGCCTTTTTCAAACGCACCCGTCCCAAAGGCGCGCTGGCGGTAATCCCCAACTTTGATGCCGAAATCGAAAAAGATGAGCCGCAACTAGGCGTCGCCACCCTCAACGATTTGACTTGGAAGCAACGCCTCGACCTCGATTCGTGTATGAGCTGTGGCCGCTGTCAATCGGTCTGTCCGGCCCATGCTGCTGGCGCCAATTTGTCACCCAAGTTCCTCATCACCAAGCTGGCTGACATGCAACGGGGCGATATCGTCACCATGAAGGACGGTAGCCAAAAAATGCCCGAAGCCGCTACCAGCGGTCGTGGCGCCTTTGACGCAATTGCCCTGCTCGAGCAAGGGTTTTATGACGAAAACGAAATCTGGAGCTGCACCACCTGTGGCGCCTGTATCGAAGAATGTCCGGCTCTCATCGACCACGTCGACTTGGTGGTCGATATGCGCCGCAATCTGACCATGATCCAAAGCGAAGTTCCTAGCGGCGTCAAACGCGTACTCGACGGCATCGAACGCACCAGTAATCCGTGGCGTCTGCCCCAACGTGAGCGCGCCAATTGGGCCGCCGGCCTCAACATCCCCACCATGGCCGAAAAAGGCGAGGTAGAGGTGTTGTTTTGGGTGGGATGTGCCCCCAGCTACGATGACCGCTCCAAAAAAGTCGCTCGCGCCATGGCCCAATTGATGCAACAAGCGGGTGTTGATTTTGCCATATTGGGGGGCGAAGAGTGCTGCACGGGTGACCCGGCGCGGCGGATGGGTGAAGAATTGTTGTTCAAACAACAAGCCGAAACCAACGTCGAGACCCTCGGGCAGTACAAATTCACCCAATTGGTCACCACCTGCGCCCATTGCTACAACTCACACCAAAACGAATATGTGCAGTTTGGCGGCAAAGCGGGCATCGATTATCAGGTAGTGCATCACACCGAGTTTTTGGCGCAACTGGTCCAAGACAAAAAACTCATCCCTGTCACCCCTGTCAACCAAAAAGTGGCCTACCACGACCCCTGTTATATCGGGCGCTACAACGACATTTACGATGCCCCCCGCGAATTGCTGTCGTCAATCCCCGGCATCGAGCTGGTGGAAGCCCCCGAGCGTAATCGCCAACGAGCCACCTGCTGTGGCGGTGGTGGCGGCAATGTCTGGATGGAGAGTTGGGGCGACAAAAAAAGCAACGTCATCCGGCTTGAGCAACTCACTGTCGAAAAACCCGATACCGTGGCGGTGGCCTGCCCCTTTTGTATGGTGATGTTTGAAGACGCCGCCAAGACCTCGGGCGTCGACGAAACCGTCGCCCGCCAAGATGTGGCCGAATTGTTGCTCAAATCAGTTACCGTCTCGTAGTTAACAAAAAACACCCCTCGCACTATTTGCGAGGGGTGTTTTGTATGCCCTAAATACCTTACCTGCGGGTCACATCATCGTAGAGCGCTAGCGCCCGGAGCGCCGCCGGTGCCGCACTCGCCACAATCCGTACCCGCACGGCACTGGTGCTGACGCGTGCAAACGGAATCAAGCGGCGGTTGCCAACCGCCGCGACTTGGGCTACTTCACGCCAGCCAGTGTCAGTTTTGACATCAATCGCCACCCCATCGATACGTTGCCCGAGGGGTAGGTGCTCACGGAGATCGACTAGATTGACCGTCACTGGTGCCGCAAACTGCGCTATGATCCAAGGAGTCGTGTCGGCACTGTCTGGCATCCAAAACGCGCCGTCTGCCTCACTGAGCGTGTAATCGGCATAGACCGAACTGGTGCTGAGTTGGGCCTGCTGGACAAGGTTTTTGGCAAAAATCTGCTGGCGCAAGGCGTGAAACGCCAACAAGTTGGCACGGTCCTGCGCATGCACCTGCCCCGCCGGTGTCACCGGTAGATTCACCAACAAATTGGCGCCTCGTCCCACCGACGCGAAGTAGAGCTCTAGTAAATTTGCAGGTGAGCGTACCTTGTCGTCCTCGTGCTGGTGATAAAACCAGCCTGGTCGAATCGACACATCGCATTCGGCTGGTAGCCAGGCGCTGCCGTGGCGCTGACCGACGTTGAGCAGCGCCGGATCAGCATTGCCTGGGTAGAGCCCGGTGGGGTCAATGGTATGCCAGCAGGGGTCGCCGGCGATGCCCTGTTCGTTGCCTACCCAGCGCACATCGGGTCCGGCATCGCTAAAAATGCAGGCATCTGGTTGTAATTCACGTACCAGCGCAAAAGTTTCGTCCCACTCGTAGTAGGTGGTGTTGTCGATGGAGCGTTTTTCGTAGCTGCCCCCATAATAGCCATCACCCCCATTGGCGCCGTCAAACCATACTTCACACAGTGGCCCGTAGTTGCTCAGCAATTCACGGAGCTGATTGCGGTAGTAGGTCAGATAGGCAGGTGTGCCATAGTCGGGGTGATTGCGATCCCACGGCGACAAATAGATACCAAATTTGAGCCCGGCCGCCGCACAGGCCTGGGCCAGCTCGCCGACGACATCGCCTTTGCCATCACGCCACGGGCTGTGTTTGACCGAATGGGTGGTGTATTGCGATGGCCACAAACAAAAGCCGTCGTGGTGTTTGGCGGTGAGGATCAGACCGTGCATGCCGCCACGACGGGCGCTGTCGACGATTTGGGTGGCATCGAAATCGCTGGGGTTGAAAATTGCCGGGGATTCGTTGCCTAGCCCCCATTCGCGGTCGCTAAAGGTGTTGACGGTGAAGTGCAAAAAACCATAAAACTCGTGAGTGTGCCACGCCTGTTGGCGCGGCGAGGGCACTGCGCCAAAGGGTTGGAGTGGGTCTGATGTGTGCATCTAGTGCCCCCTTTAGGCGAGTGTTACGGCGCGGTGCAGATTTTCGTAGCCTACTTCCAGCGCCCACAGGTTTTCTTCGAGGCCTTCAAATTCGAGTGAGACTGCGCCGGTATAGCCTGATTTTTTCATAATCCGCAAACACTGCACCACTGGTACCACCCCAAATCCCACCACCGTGCCGGCCAAATAATGCCCGGCGCGTGATTGGAACCAGCCTTTGCCGGGGTTGGGTAGGGCACCGTCGCGCACATAGAAGTCTTTGGCGTGCACATGGAAGGCATACGGTGCCAGTTTGCCAAACGCCACCGCCGGTGATTCGTCGGCACACAAAAAATTCCCCATGTCGAGCAACAGTCCAAAGTTGTCGTGGGCCACGCCACACACCAGTTGCTCGACGCGGTCGGCGTCTTGCACCAAAAAACCATGATTTTCGACCATGGTTTTGACCCCGTGGCTGGCGGCATATTCACTCACCGCCCGACAGGCTTGGATGAGGGTGGGCAGGGCATCGGCGAAGCTTTTGCGGCGGGCGGTAGCGGGGAAGCCAAAGGTGGCGTCGTGGCGCATCCCAGGTGCCCCCAATGCCACAGCGATGTCGACTTCGCCTTTGACGCGGGCGATTTCTTGGGCGGTGTCACCACCACTCCCCGTCAAAAAGTCAGCATCGACGGTGAAGTTGCCCATGCTGATGCCGATGTCGAGACAATGGGCCTTGAGTTGGTGGGCATAGGCCAGGCGGTCGGTGCCGGCCGGCAGGCGTAACGCCTGTACCTCAAAGACGTCATACCCCATGGCTTTGGCGCTGGTTGCGGCTTCCATGTAGGTCATGCCGTTTTTCATCAGCCGGGCAAAACTATAACTACTGATTCCGATTTGCATCGTGGGCTCCTTTTGGTCATTGCACTGTGGGCTACTCAAATTGTACTGCAAAGCCTCATACAAAAAACAGGGGGTGGGCATAAAGCCCACCCCCTGTGTCCTCCCACAACCTAACGGTTTGCAATTTTCATTTCGCGGTCGAGTGAGCGTTTGACGTCGCGTTCGGCAATGGCATGGCGTTTGTCGTGTTGTTTTTTGCCTTTGGCGATACCCAACTCGACTTTGACGAATTGATTGTCAAAAAAAATCCGCAATGGCACAAAGGTATAGCCTTGGCGGGTGATTTTGCCAAAAATGTCGCTGATTTCTTTGCGGCGCAACAACAACTTGCGTTTGCGCACGGGGTCATGATTGAAGTAGACCCCTGACTGGGTGTAGGGGGCGATATGTGCGTCATACAGCCACGCTTCGCGTCCCTCGATGCGGGCATAACTGCCGCGTAACTGGGCTTTGCCGGCCCTGATTGATTTGACTTCGCTCCCACTCAATACCACACCAGCGGTATAACGTTGTTCGATAAAATATTCGTGGAAGGCATTACGGTTATCGGCAATTGTTTTGCCGGCGAGTGCTTTTTGAATTGCGCCCATTTGTCAGTCCTGTCATGATTTTATTGAGGAATTCATCATACACCTTCTGTATGATTATTTCCACTGCAACGTCACGGTGTACGCAACAGTCGTATCGTATGCGGTGTTGAAAAACACGTTACGCCTATTTTCGTCTAGTCATGACGATTTTTTTGCAGAACGGGTTGCGTCAGGCGTGGTAGTCGCGTAGGCGGGCTTCGATGGTGGGGCGGTCGGGGATGGTCGAGATACCGAGGCCTTCGACGCTGGCCGCCGCCACTACTGCCGCAAATTGGGCGGCATCGATGGCATTGCGGGTTTCGGCATAGCGTACCATCAAGGCTGCCGCAAAGACATCGCCGGCGCCGGTGGGGTCGCGTTCGACAGCCGGGTAGGCGTTGATGTGGTGGGGAACGCCAGCGAGGTAGATATCGGCGCCATTGGCACCACGGGTCAGTGCCACAATCCCACAGTGTTGGGCGTAGCGTTCGGCTACACTTTGGTCGCCATGCACGTCTTCGATGCTCATCACCAGAATGTTGATGCGGGCCAGCAATGTCGGATCGGGATTAAACGGGGTGTAGTGAATCTGGCAGGGGAAGGGTGGTTGCCACTGGCGCATCATCCCTTGAGGAGTCATGCCGATGAGGGCATCGGGGAAGTTGGCGATGATGTCGAGGGGCGTTTCCACCAAAATCGGCCCGAGGTGGACGATTTGGGCGGTGCGCCAGGTATTTGGTACATCAGAAATGGTCAGGGGTGGGGCTTCGCCATGCAAAAATTGAATGCGGCCATTGGGAGTATAGCGATTTTCGAAAATCGGGGCATAGCTGCCGGCTACACTGGCCACCGGCACATCACTGGGCCAATCGGTGGGGAGCGTGGCGGTGGCTGATACGATGGCGGGGTGCCTGCCGAGGCGTTGAGCGGTACGGGCGGCATAAAGTGCAGTGCCACCGGGGATGGTGGTGCCATCGGGAAGCAGGTCACTGGTGATATGGCCAAGCATCAAATAATTGGGTTGCATGATTTTTACCTAGAAAAACAAAGCGGTCAGTGGCATTATATGCGACTGACCGCCAGTACGAATAATAAATCTGGAGGTCACGATTGGGATTTGGCGGGGAAGATGACGATTTTGCGCCGTTCGCCTTCGCCATCACTTTCGGTGTAGACGGTGGCATCAATGCGGAGCGCGAGGTGGATGGCGCGGCGATCAGCCCCTGACATCGGTTCGAAGGCATGGGGGCGGCCCGTTTGGCGGACTCGTTCGGCCATGCGCAAGGCCATACTTTCGAGCATTTCTTGGCGGCGTTGGCGATAATTGCCGACATCGACGATGATTTGTGGCCAGCGGCGATTGCTTTTGCCGGCAATCAAGTTGACGATGAACTGCAACGACCGCAAAGTGTCACCATGGCGCCCAATCAACAATCCCATGGCTTCTTCGTCGGCACCTTCGACATGTAAGGTGATTGATTCTTCGACGCCCCCATCCTGGGCGGGTGCCGTCGAGCGTACCGCCGTGACATAGCCGGCAATATCCATATGCTCGAGGAGTTCTTCGAGGATGGTGCGGGCATGTTTGATGCGGTCATCTTCGCTCATGACTTCGGCTGGTTCATCGTCAACGACAGTGACCCGTACGAGGGCTTCTTCTTCGTCGTTGCCGTTAATCAAAATTTCGATGGCGACATCGTCGCGATCACGACCGAGTTGCACCAAGGCCAAATCAACGGCCTCTGCGACTGTCCGAGCACTGATTTCAAGCGAGGGCTTGGTTTTTTTCATAGTGTGACCTCGGTGTGCAAGACGAAACGATTACGAAGCGGATTACTTGGACTTTTCGTCGTCGGTCAGTGGGCGTACCACATCCCAAAAATCAACTTTGGGGGCGGCATCGACTTCGGCGATATGCTTGGCGGCTTCTTGGGTGCCAGCACCGACCACCACGGGGGGCGGGAATAATCCCGAGCGGGTGGGCAAGAAGGTCAAGTAATTTGCCAATGAACCCCATCCCGAAAAGACGTATTGTTGAATCATCGACAACATGCTACCCACTACCCAGTACAGCACGGCACCAGACGGGAAGGTGAAGCCGATATATCCGAACAAAATCGGCATGAACAACATCGTCTGTTGCATGGCCTTTTGTTGGGGATCTTGCACGCGTGGTGTCGACATCAATTGCACCAGCAATTGAAAAATCACCGATAACACGGGCAAAATATGCAATGGGTCGGTGCGCCCCAAGTCAGTCAACCACAAAAAACCACCCGATAATTGCGGTTGGTCGATGGTGGTCGCCGAAAGGTTGGTCGCGAGATTGACATGGTTGAGGGCTTCGATCATGTGTGCAATGGCATGTTCACCCGGCGCCACGCTGGTCAAATGGAAAACTGCTTGGTAAATTCCCAAAAACAACGGTAATTGGATGAATACCGGTAAACAGCCTGAAACTGGATTGGCTTTGTTTTCGGAATAGAGCTTCATCGTTTCTTTTTGAAGCTGTTGGGCATCTTTGCCGTACTTGCGTTGGAGCTCGCTCAATGCGGGCTGTAACGCTTGGATTTTGCGGCTAGATTGGAGTTGTCGAATGGTGAGGGGGAGCAACACCAAGCGTGCTAACAACGTAAACAAAATAATGGCAATCCCAGGATTACCTGTCCACGCATAAAATGTCAGCAAGACGTATTCGAGGCTCGAGATGAGGAATGTCCAAATCGCCATGGTGTTCACCTTTTAAAAAAATGTATCAAATCGCAATTGCGTCTTGAGAGCGTATGAAACGGCGTGCACAAGACGGCTGGATTCAGTGATATTACGCAGGTGTGACTTCGGGGATTTGCCAGACACCGGCACGACGAAGCAGTTGGGTAATCAGTTCAACTAAACGGAGAAATGGCATCGTCTGTAATTCACGCGAACGGGCTATTAAGACTACATCATAGTTGGTACGCAAAAAACGGTAATGAATCCGTAATACTTCACGGATTCGACGTTTGATGCGATTGCGCACAACAGCGCCGCCAAGCCGTCGCGCCACCACAATGCCACACCGGGTAGTCCGTTGGCGAGCGGGCGCGACGTTTAGCGTTAGACTTGCACCGTCATAGTGATTGCCACTACTGCGCACACGTTGGAAGTGTGCCGAACGGCGTAAGCGGAATTGGCGCTTCACAATCGCCCCGCTCTGTGCGTCATTTAGCGGCTAGTGCGTTGTTCAGCACGGCGCTCGTGGCTCACCGTGAGGCGCCAGCGACCGCTTAAGCGGCGGCGTTTGAGGACGTTGCGACCATCTTTGGTCAGCATGCGCTTCATGAAGCCATGCTTGCGCCGGCGTGGGATACGCTTGGGCTGCCAAGTTCGTTTGGGCATGATCAAACCTCTTCACAAGCCAGCTGGTGCTGGCGACATTAGCGGAAGTCATGGAGTATACGCACAACACGACACACGTCTGGTGATTATACCGTTGACGGTGAGTGCATGTCAAATAACACACTATCGCATGATGCACTACACATCATGCGATAGTGATTATAAGTATTATTCTTCGTCGCTACCGAGGGTGCGGCGAATTGCTTCGCCCATGCGCCCTTTGCGCTGACCATCTTCGTATTGGGCATCCGTCTCGCGCTGGCGCTTTTCACGGTGAGCACCACCAAAGCGTGACATCAAGTCGTCAATCGTGGCATCGCCCACAAAGGTCTCGTCGTTAAACGACGATGAGGTGTAGGTTTCGGCTGGACGATTGTCGCGGGGTGGGCGGCCACCTTCACGGGGTGGGCGACCTTCGCTACTGCGGGCGGGGCGGCTGTCGCTGCGGGCAGGGCGGCTGTCGTTGCTGCGGGCAGGGCGCTCTTCGCGGGCAGGGCGCTCTTCGCGTTCGGGGCGACCTTCGAGGAAGGCGGTCAAGCTGATGCGGTTCTTGACGTTGTCGACTTCGAGCACACGTACGGTCAACTCACTGCCGACTTCAGGCTTGACGCCGTCGGGCAATTCGCTGGTGTGGACCAAGCCGTCACGACCGACGCCGATGTTGACAAACACGCCAAATGGCGAATGTCCACTGACTTTGCCAGTGACCACTTGGTCTTTGGCGATGGCGCTCAGTTGTTGTGAGCGGCTGGCTTGGCGCAAGCTCAAGCTGATGCGGCCATGTTCGGCATCGATTTCGATGATCTTGAAGGTGTAGCCTTGGCCGATTTGGACGGCATCTTCGACTTTTTCGACACGGGTGTCAGAAAGTTCGGAGATGTGGACCAAACCATCTTTGCCGACACCGATGTCAACGAATGCGCCGATGGGGGTGATGCTTTTGACCATACCCTCGACGGTGTCGCCGGCTTTGAGGGCCGAGATGGCATCGTGGTTGACTTCTTGGCGGCGGCGGCGTTCGGGGCGGGCTTGGCGCTCTTGGGTGCGCATCGTCAAGCTAATGCGGTTTTTGCTGTTGTCGATTTCGAGGATGCGTACGGTGACTTCTTGGCCAACCTGGACGACATCTTCGACTTTTTCGACACGGGTATCTGACAACTCAGAGATATGCACTAACCCGTCGCGGTTGACGTTGATGTCGATAAATGCACCGTAGGGGGTGATTGATTTCACCTTACCAGTGAGTACTTGGCCGGCAGACAATTCGCGCAAGGCGGCTTTATTGTTGCGTTTTTCGGCAACAGGTGCGTCGGCTTGGGCAACAGGTGCATCGGCTTGGGTCACTGGGGCATCGCTGGTGGTGGGGGCATCGGTTGCGACGACGGGCGTCGACTGATTTTCCTGCTCGGTCATGTCCTTACATCCTTCTGAAAAAACCATGCTGCGTATGATGAATTGTGAACTTTACTTGTGGCTCAGTTCGGTGCGGACGAGATCGACGAGACCATTCTCGCGGAGATCATCCAGGCGATAGTAGTTCCCTTTGAGGTGAAGCGCCAGCTGCTTAGATAATCCCCGCTCAAAGACCGGGTGCTCGGTGTCAATGACTACAGAGCGGATTTTTTCGGTAGCAATAAAATCTGCAATGGAATAACTCTCGACTTGAGGCGGCAAATCGGTCATCGCGACATTTGCTTGGCCATCGGTCAGAATCACCATCAGTGGCACAACCTCAGAATCTTGGCGCAAGGCTCGTTTGAGCACCTCATACCCCATCATCAACCCCCGTGACAGTGGTGTACGACCACCGGTGGGCATGGTTTGGAGCATTTTTTGGGCCATCTCGACACTATTGGTGAGTGGCAAGAGCAACGTGGCATAGTCACGTTGAAACGAGACAAGTCCGACACGGTCACGGCGCTGGTAGGCATCGCGCAGGAGCGAAAGCACGGCGTTTTTGGTAGCGCGCATGCGTTCGTCGGCGGCCATTGACCAACTGGCGTCGACTACGAAGCAGACGGCGTTGCGGGTCTTGCGGACGCGCACCTTTTGGCGTAAGTCGCTACGCAGCAACATCACTGGGCGGGATGGTTTCCCTTCGGCGATGGCGGCAGCCCGGCGACCTGGCTGCATGGGGGCGGCATACCGCAAGGTGGCATCGAGGGCCAAATCGGTGACTCGGCGGGCGACGCGGCTGGTAACGTACCGCCCTTGTTTGCGGGTAGTACGGGTACGGCTACGGCGACCAGGTGAGCTCCGTTCTTGGCGATCGCGCTGGCCTTCGAGACGCTTTGGTTTAAACATCTCTTGGGCCTTGAAGGCTTTTTCGCCTCCACCCTGCTCGTTGTTCGATTGTGACCCTTGGTCCGTGGCGCCCGCACTTGCGGTGGCGCCGGCACCCCCTTCGCTCTCTTCTTGACCTTCGCTGGAGGAGCTTTCCTCACTCCCGTTCACGGGGTCTTTTTTTTTACCCCGTCAGCGTTTGCCACTGCGGATTCGTCACCCTCGGCTGCCGCCACTCGATCGAGTATCTCGCCGACGCGGGCTTCGTCGAGTTTGACTTCAGTAAAGGGCTGTCGTCGCATACGATGCGGCAATGCCAACTCTGCTGCCACTCGAATATCTTCAGCGGCGAGCAGGGTTCGTCCTGCCCAAGCCGCATGAGTGCGGGCGGTCTCGAGGATGGCGAGGTCGGCACGGTGACCGTCGACGCCTAATTCGAGTGACAAGGTCGCTACCGCGGCCATGTCTTTGCGGGTAATCGTCACCAAGGGCAACAAGGCCCGAGCTTGCACGATGCGGGCGGCGGTGTCGCTCTCGCTGGGCTGCCATTCGCCCACAAAGGTATCGGGGTCGAGGTCATAGCGCATGCGCCGTGACACGACTTCGACACGCCCGTTGACATCGTGGATACCGGCGATTTCGACGACCAACCCGAAACGGTCGAGCAATTGCGGGCGCAATTCGCCTTCTTCGGGATTCATCGTCCCGACCAGGATGAAGCGCGCTGGGTGCGATACGCTAATACCTTCGCGTTCGACGGTGTTGACACCCATCGAGGCGGAGTCAAGCAAAATGTCGACGAGGTGATCGTCGAGCAAGTTGATTTCGTCGACATACAACAAGCCGCGATTGGCGTTGGCAAGCAACCCGGGCTCGAAGCGGCGATGACCTTCGGTCAAGGCATGCTCGAGGTCGAGTGAACCAACCACGCGGTCTTCGGAGGCGGCTACGGGCAAATCAACCAACCGGGTGGCCCGTTCGGCTACCGGTAAATTGGGGTTGACTTCGTAGCGGGCGCGACATGACGCGCACATCGCCGAAGGTTGCTCGGGTGGGCAGCCGTAGGGGCAGTCAGCGACTACCCGGATATGCGGCAGGATGTGTGCCAGACCACGCACAGCGGTCGATTTGGCAGTGCCTTTTTCGCCACGAATGAGCACCCCACCAATACGCGGATTGATGGCGTTGAGGATTAGTGCCCGTTTGAGGCGGTCTTGGCCGACAATGGCACTAAATGGGTAAACCGGTCGCGCTGTGGTCATGGACGTCCCTTTTCACACCTACCAGCCGCGGCTGTTGGCCAACGGTTGCGAGCGATATGGCACAATGAACCTGTCTTGTGCACAAAAACATCTTTATAAGTGCCGTGGAATCCACAAAATCACCTATAACAATGCGATTATTCTTACACGAATAGCAGGGACTGTCAAATAACGCACACGCCTATGGATAGACGCAACTGCAGACCCACGGTATGATAGAATCAAAGACCGCTATGGTTGCGCTGGCATCAACCGGTTTGCTTCATTTTTTAACAAAAAGAGGAAGACGATGACGCACCGTGTAACTCCCTTGACTGCCAATTGGCAAATGCGTCCCACTGACCAATTCCGTGCTGGGCAATACCCCGCCAGCGATGCCGTCTGGCTTGATTGCACCATTCCCAATCAGTGGCAACAACATCCCCTTTTGACCGATTATGTGGGGAAAATGGTCTACCGCACCCGATTTCCCGCCGCGAGCACCCCCAATCGTCGCCAGTGGCTCCGTATGAATGGGGTGTTTTATGATTGTCGCCCGTGGCTCAATGGCCATGATCTCGGCGTGCAACGTGGCTATTTTATGCCCCACGAATATGATGTGACCACCCTTCTCAGCGCCGAAAACCAACTCACCCTCGAAATACACTGCCCCGAAGAACACAACAAGGTCGACAAACAGCTGATTACCGGGGTTTTTTCGCATTGGGATAGTATGGACTCGACCCGCAATCCTGGGGGTGTCTGGTTGCCTGTCGAATTGATTGAGTCAGGCCCAGTGCGCCTGCGCAATCTACTCCTTACCACCCAAACCATTACTCCTACCCATGCCGAAGTGCGCTACCGCATCCAAAGCGATGCGCTTCAAGCCTGTAGTGGTGTGCTGCAGTGGCGGATTGCCCCCCACAACTTTGCCGGCCAAATCCACGAATTAACGACGACCGTCAATCTAGCTGCGGGCCAGTACGAAGCCAGTGGTTTGTTAAATATCCCCGACCCGGTGTTGTGGTGGAGCCACGACCTCGGTCATCCGGCGCTCTATAGCGTGACCGCCACGCTGGTGGTGGATGGGGTGGTGAGTGATGTCAGCGAGTTCCAATTTGGGATTCGTACCTTTACAATGAAAAACTGGATTCCCTACCTCAACGGGCAACGGTTTTTTATGAAGGGGAGTAACTACCCACCGACCGATGTGTACTTGGCTACCGTCACGGCCGAGCGCTGTCAGGCAGATTTGCAGTTGGCCCGTGATTGTCACATGAACGTGTTGCGCGTGCATGGCCACGTGGCGCACCCGGCACTGTATGCGGCGGCTGACGCCGCGGGAGTGATGCTGTGGCAAGACTTCCCGTTGCAATGGTTGTATCACCGCGATGTGTTGGCGACTGCCCAAACCCAAGTGCGCCAAATGGTGGAATTGCTCAACAACCACCCTGCGATTGTGTTGTGGTGTATGCACAACGAATCGTTTTATATGGCAGATACGAGTGATGAGCGATTGTGGTCAAAACTGCGAACCTATTTTTCGGTGTTTGTGTGGAACTGGAATCGCAATGTGCTCGATGCGTCGCTCCAACAAATCGTGGCGACGGTAGATCCTTCGCGGCCGACGGTGCGTTCGTCAGGTGAATACGCCGTACCGCTGATTCACGCCGGCACCGATGCGCATTTTTATTATGGCTGGTACAAAATCTATGGCGAACTGGCTGCATGGCAAAAAATCATTGACCTCTTCCCACAAAATAGCCGCTTTGTGACCGAATTTGGCGCCCAGAGCTTTCCCAACTACGCCAGTGCGGTGAAATTTATGGCGGCCGATCTCAAAAAAATCGATTGGGCCACGCTCCAACGCAAACACAGCTTCCAACCCGACATGTTGGGGCACTGGCTCGATTGGCGCAAGGCAGCCGATTTGCAGACGTTGATTGACATGACCCAAGACTACCAAATCGCCATCCACCGGCATTACATTGACCGCTTGCGGATGCGCAAATACCGGCCGACGGGGGGGATTTTACCGTTTATGTTCCACGACGCCAATCCGGCGATTTCGTGGTCGATTGTCGATTATTGGCGGGTGCCCAAACGTTCGTATGCGGCGATGCAATTGGCGTTCCGCCCGCAGTATATTTTTTGTGTGTTGCCACAGACCACAATCGCTCAAGGGACCACCATCGACATCCCGATTTCGGTGGTCAATGACGCGCATGCGGCCGTACCCGTCGAATGTAGCATCCGTTTGCTCGATCCCCATGGCGCCGTATTGGCGCAACACCGCATGCAACGCACGTTGCCGGCGGACTGTATGGCGTTGCAGATTGATGAATTGCGGTTGACACCAACGCTGATTGGGACGTATTGTGTGGTATTACACCTGCAATCGACCGCTGATGAAATGACGCAAACCTACACGATTGACGTAATCGCACGAAAGGAGTAGTGCTATGACAATGCTGGCACGTGCCCAAACCTTGCAGGACGAGCTTTCTCGCTTGCGCCGCGACATCCACGCCCACCCCGAACTAGCCTTCCAAGAAGTCCGTACCGCCGCCCTCGTAGCCGACACCCTGCGTGAAATCGGCGGGATTGCGGTGCGCACCCAGGTGGGCAAAACGGGCGTGGTGGGTGACCTCGGCACTGGTGATGGTCCTACTATTGCGATTCGCGCCGACATGGACGCCTTGCCGATTTTCGAAGCGACCAGCCACGGCTTTGCCTCACAGACTGCTGGCAACATGCACGCTTGTGGCCATGATGCCCACACCGCTATTTTGCTCGGTGTGGCGCATCTGCTCAAAGCTGAATTTGCCAGCGGCGCCCTCAAAGGCAACGTGCGCTTCCTCTTTCAACCGGCCGAAGAATTGGGTGGTGATGGCGTGAGTGGGGCGCCGTTGATGATGAACGATGGCGCGCTTGCCGGTGTCAATCATGTGATTGCCTTGCACGTGTCATCAGACATGCCGGTGGGCAACGTCGGCATGGTGCGTGGCCCCAACACCGCCGCCGGCGATGGCTTTAAAGGGTGGGTCCGGGCTGCAGGTGGTCATGGCGCCTATCCCCACATGGGTGGTGACCCTATCACCATGGCGGCCTCGGTCATCCAGGCGCTCAATGCCATCGTATCGCGCAAAATCGACCCGATGTACCCCGCGGTATGTAGCCTCGGCGTCATCCAAGGGGGCGCGGCGTTCAACGTCATCCCGTCAGAAGTGATGTTGGCGGGGACATTGCGGAGCTTTGATCCGGCGGTGCGTGAACAGTTGTTTGCCGAAGTCGAAAAAGCTTTTGCCCTGGCCAAGGCGTTGGGCGGCGACTATGCCCTCGAATTGCAACGGGGCTACCCCCCAGGCATCAACGATGCCACAGTGGCGCAATGGCTCGACGACGCCGCCAGTGACTTTTTGGGCAGTGTCAATGTCGACCGCCACACGGTCGGGATGGCGGGGGAAGATTTCGCCTATATGCAACAGCAAATTCCCGGTGCCATGATTCGGGTGGGTGCCGCGGTGGGCGATAAATCACGCCCCCACCACACCCCCGTGTTTGACATCGACGAACGTTGTATGCCGATTGGGGTGGCGATTTTGGCCGAAACAGTGCGCCGTTACTTGCGGGCATAATTTGGGCGATAGTGGGCTATGCGATAATGCGTGTGTTCACCACAAAAAGGAAACAATAATAAGGAAACAATAATTATGACCATGTTACATCGTGCCCAAACCCTACAAGATGAGCTTTCGCGCTTGCGCCGTGACATCCATGAGCATCCCGAACTGGGCTTCCAAGAGTTCCGCACTGCTGCGTTGGTGGCCGATACCCTGCGTGAAATCGGCGGCATCTCTATCCGCACTGGTGTCGGCAAAACGGGCGTGGTGGGTGATTTGGGCAACGGTGATGGCCCCACTATTGCGATTCGGGCCGACATGGACGCCTTGCCCATCTTCGAAGCCAACAACCACGGCTTTGCCTCACAGACTGCTGGCAACATGCACGCTTGTGGCCATGATGCCCACACCGCTATTTTGCTCGGTGTGGCGCATCTGCTCAAAGCTGAATTTGCCAGCGGCGCCCTCAAAGGCAACGTGCGCTTTTTGTTTCAACCAGCCGAAGAATTGGGTGGTGATGGCGTGAGTGGGGCGCCGTTGATGATGAAAGACGGCGCGCTTGCCGGCGTCAATCATGTGATTGCCTTGCACGTGATGTCTGAGGTACCGATGGGCAAGGTGGTAATTGTGCGTGGCCCCAACACCGCCGCCGCCGACGGCTTCAAGGGGTGGGTTCGGGCTGCAGGTGGCCATGGTGCCTACCCCCACATGGGTGGTGACCCTATCACCATGGCGGCCTCGGTCATCCAGGCCCTCAATGCCATCGTGTCGCGCAAAATCGATCCGATGTACCCTGCGGTTTGTAGCCTCGGCGTCATCCAAGGGGGCGCGGCGTTCAACGTCATCCCGTCAGAAGTAATGCTGGCGGGGACGTTGCGGAGCTTTGATCCAGCGGTGCGTGAACAGTTGTTTGCCGAAGTCGAAAAAGCTTTTGCCCTCGCCAAGGCGTTGGGCGGCGACTATGCCCTCGAATTGCAACGGGGCTACCCCCCAGGCATCAACGATGCCACAGTGGCGCAATGGCTCGACGACGCCGCCAGCGATTTTTTGGGGAGCGATAACGTCGACCGCCACACGGTCGGGATGGCGGGTGAAGATTTCGCCTATATGCAACAGCAAATTCCCGGTGCCATGATTCGGGTGGGTGCCGCGGTGGGCGATAAATCACGCCCCCACCACACCCCCGTGTTTGACATCGACGAGCGCTGTATGCCCATCGGGGTGGCGATTTTGGCCGAAACAGTGCGCCGTTACTTGCGGGCATAATTTGGGTGATAGTGGGCTATGCGATAATGTGTGGGTGTTCACCACAAAAAGGAAACAACAATTATGACCATGTTAGATCGAGCAAAAACCCTCAGCGATGAGATGTCACGCTTGCGCCGCGACATCCACGAACACCCCGAACTGGGCTTCCAAGAGTTCCGCACGGCCGCCCTCGTAGCCGATACCCTGCGCGAAATCGGTGGCATCTCTATCCGCACCGGTGTCGGCAAAACCGGCGTGGTGGGTGATTTAGGTACCGGCGATGGCCCCACCATTGGGATTCGTGCTGACATGGACGCCTTGCCAATCCTCGAAGCGACGGGACTCGGCTTTGCCTCGCAAACAGCCGGCACTATGCACGCTTGTGGCCACGACGCCCACACCGCCATTTTGTTGGGGGTGGCGCATCTGCTCAAGGCAGAATTTGCTAGTGGCGCCCTCAAAGGCAATGTGCGCTTTTTGTTTCAACCGGCCGAAGAAGTGGGTGGCGATGGCGTGAGTGGCGCTCCGTTGATGATGAACGACGGCGCCATGGATGGCATCGACCATGTCATCTCACTCCACGTGATTTCAGATATTCCGGTGGGCAAAGCCGGTCTGGTGCGTGGCCCCAACACCGCCGCCGCCGACGGCTTCAAGGGCTGGGTGCGGGCTGCCGGTGGTCATGGTGCCTACCCGCACATGGGTGGTGACCCCATTGCTATGACGGCCTCGGTGATTCAAGCCCTCAATGCCATCGTGTCACGCAAAATCGATCCCATGTACCCGGCAGTCTGTAGCTTGGGGATGGTGCAAGGGGGCGCGGCGTTCAATGTCATCCCATCGGAAGTCTTGTTGGGTGGCACGTTGCGGAGCTTTGATGCCGGGGTGCGTGAGCAATTATTCGTCGAAGTCGAACGGGCCTTTGCGTTGGCCAAGGCGATGGGCGGCGACTACGAGCTCCAGCTCATCCGCGGTTATCCTGCCGGCATCAACGATCCGCAGGTTGCCCAATGGATGGACGACGCCGCCAGTCAGTTTTTGGGGGCGGACAACATCGACCGCTATACCAACGGTATGGGAGGCGAAGACTTTGCCTATATGCAAGCCAAAGCACCGGGGGCCATGATTATGCTGGGGGCAGCGGTGGGTGACAAAATGCGCCCGCACCACACGCCCGTGTTTGATATCGACGAACGCTGTTTGCCGATTGGGGCGGCTATTTTGGCCGAAACTGTGCGCAAATACCTGGCCAAGTAAGTTTTTTCAATAAAAAGAAAGAGGACGCTCATGTCAATGCTCGAACGTGCCAAATTACTCCAAGACGAAATGTCACGCTTGCGTCGTGATATCCATGCGCATCCCGAATTGGCCTTCCAAGAAGTACGCACTGCGGCGCTGGTGGCCGAGACCCTGCGTGAAATCGGTGGCATCGATGTGCGCACCAACGTCGGCATCACCGGCGTGGTGGGGAGCATCGGCACCGGCGACGGTCCCACCATCGGCATTCGCGCCGACATGGATGCCTTGCCCATCATCGAAGCCAGCGGCGTCGATTTTAGTTCACAAACCCTTGGTAACATGCATGCCTGTGGCCACGATTCACACACGGCGATTTTGTTGGGTGTGGCGCACTTGCTCAAGCAAGAATTCGCCACCGGCAAGCTCAAAGGCAACGTGCGCTTTATCTTTCAGCCAGCCGAAGAAGCCACTGGTGGTAAGCACCAGAGTGGCGCGCCGATGATGATGGACGACGGCGCGTTGGACGGCGTCGACCACATGATTGCCTTGCACGTCGATTCGACGTCGCCCTTGGGCAAAATCGGCCTCAAGCCGGGCAACAACACCGCCGCCGTTGATTCATTCAAGGCGTGGGTGACGGGCACCGGCGGCCACGGCGCTTATCCCCATTTAGGTACCGACCCCTTGTGGATGCTCATCCCCATCATGACCTCGTTGCACAGCATTGTGTCGCGTAAAGTCAACCCGATGCACCCCGCCGTGGTAAGTTTGGGTGTGGTGCGTGGTGGTACCGTATCGAACGTGATTCCGGCCGAGGTCTATCTCGAAGGCACGTTGCGGAGCTACGACCCGGGTGTGCGCAAGCAGTTGCTGGCCGAAGTCGAGAGTGCCATCGCCCTCAGCCGGCACTTTGGCGGTGACTATCGCCTCGAAATCGAGCACGGCTACCCGGCAGGCTACAACGACCCCACCGTCACCAGCTGGATGGATGCCATCGCCAGCGAATACGTGGGTAGCGACAATATCGACCGGACTCGGGCTGGCATGGGCGCCGAAGATTTCGCCTATATGCAACAAAAAGCCCCTGGCACCATGATTAGTGTGGGCGCCGCCTACGACGACATGAAGCGCGGTCATCATACGCCGGTATTTGCCATCAACGAAGCCTATATGCCGTTGGGTGCCGCGATTTTGGCCGAAACCGCACGGCGCTTTTTGGCTGGCGAAGTCAAGTAACTATCTCGCCACGGTAGGGTGCCTCAGGCACCCTACCGTGGGTGATGACTGCCACTGGCGGTGGCAGCTTTTTTTTGAGAAGGAAGTAACATGGCAAATCGACAAGTGGTGGTGACGGCGGCCGTCCGTGCGCCTATCGGGAAATTTGGTGGTAGCCTCAAAGAGATTGCGACCGTCGATTTGGGGGCGGCAGTGGTGCGGGCGGCAGTAGCGCGGGCCGGGATTGATGCTGCGCTGATTGCGCAGGCCTTTATCGGCAACGTCATCCACACCGATGTGCGTGATATGTATCTCGCCCGGGCTGTGGCTATTACCGGCGGGTTGGCGCAGTCGACGCCGGCGCTGACGCTCAACCGGGTTTGCGGGAGTGGTTTACAGGCCATTATCAGTGCCGCCCAAGCGATTTTGTTGGGCGACATCGACGTGGCCTTGGCAGGCGGCGTCGAATCGATGAGCCGGGCTCCCTATTGGTTGCCGACGATGCGCTGGGGCCAACGCATGCAAGACGGGGTTGTGGTCGACGCGATGGCGGGGGCCGTCACCGACCCATTCAACGGTTGTGCGATGGGGGTGACTGCCGAAAACGTCGCCAAGCGCTATGGCATTACTCGCCTAGCCCAAGACGAAATGGCGCTCGCGAGTCAACAGCGCGCGGCTGCGGCGATTGCGGCCGGCTATTTTGACACCCAAATCGTCCCCATCGACATCCCTGTCAAGGGTGGTACGACCTCATTTGCCGTCGACGAAGGGGTGCGGGGTGACTCGACGTTGGCGGGTTTGGCCAAATTACGCCCGTTGTTTGATGCCCAAGGGAGCGTGACCGCCGGCAATTCGTCGACCATCAACGACGGCGCCGCCATGCTGATTTTGGCGGAAGCCGAGGTGGCACGGGCCAACGGCTGGCCGGTGTTGGCGCGACTGGTGGGCTATAGTCATGCGGGGGTTGATCCCGATTACATGGGGATTGGTCCGATTCCCGCCATTCAGCAGTTATTGAAAAAAACGCACATCGGCAGCGGTGAAGTAGCAATTTATGAGATCAACGAAGCCTTTGCGGCCCAAGCAGCTGCGGTGACGCAAGAATTGGGTCTTGATCCGGCTAAGGTCAACCCTAATGGCAGTGGCATTTCACTGGGACATCCGTTAGGAGCTTCGGGGGCTATTTTGGCCGTCAAAGCCATCTACGAGTTGCAGCGTACCCAGCAACATTACGCGGTGACGTCGTTGTGTATTGGTGGTGGCCAAGGGATTGCGGCCATGTGGGCGCGCGAGTAGTTTCGGGCACAAAAAATCCCCCCGTGGTGCACCTATT
>CANFUF010000017.1 GCA_947450095.1 Roseiflexaceae bacterium | reverse complement strand
GCGGTAGACACATTGCGGCAGCTCGAGGCACAAATGGTTATGCGTAATTACGAAGGATTTCTCGGGCGGCGCTAGACTGCAGTTCGAAGATGAGCAGCAGGGGGGCTTACGATGGACGTCATTTTGCTAGGGGCACCTGGTGCAGGCAAAGGCACACAGGCAAAGGTACTCGAAGAATACTCTGGTCTTTTGCATGTGGCGAGTGGCGATTTGTTTCGAGCAGCGTTACGCCAAGGCACGGAGTTAGGGATGTTGGCCAAATCCTACATGGATCGTGGTGAATTAGTCCCTGACGAAGTAGTCATTCGTATGATAATGGAGCGCATTGGAATGCCCGATTGTGCCAAAGGAGTCATCTTTGATGGCTTCCCGCGCACAAGTGATCAAGCCATTGCGCTGGGCGGTGAATTACAACGGCAAGGACGACACGTCGATCATGTGTTATACTTACGTGTCCCTGACGAGATGTTGTTACGGCGAATAGCTGGGCGACAGACTTGTAAAACGTGTGGTTCAACGTATAATGTATATTACTTCCCATCCAAACGTCCAGACGTTTGTGATGAATGTGGTGGTAAGCTCTATCAACGCAGTGATGATACAATGGAAACTGCGCGGCATCGGCTCGAAGTTTACTTTGCGCAAACGATGCCATTGATTGAGTATTACCACAAACAAGGTTTGTTGCGTGAGATTGATGGAATGCGCGAAATAACGCAGGTCACCAATAGCATGTTGCAATTGATGGGGATACATGGCAGTCACGCGTAAAAACCAGCGAGAGTTGGCAGCGATGCGCCGGGCCGGCGTTATCGTCGGCATGTGTCATCGTCAGTTGCGGACCTGGGTCGAGCCGGGTATCACCACACGTGAGCTCGATGCACGGGTGCACAAACTCATTACGGCCCATTCCGGCACGCCGTCGTTTTTGGGGTATGGTGGTCCGCCAGCATATCCGGCCGCGACCTGTATCTCGGTCAACGAGGAGTTAGTCCACGGTATCCCAGGCAAGCGTGTGTTGCGGGCAGGGGATATTGTGAGTATCGACATCGGTGTTTGTGTCGACGGGTACCATGCGGATTCAGCGTGGAGTTATGCAGTCGGCGCCGTTTCGGAGGAAGCAGCAGGGTTGTTGCAGGTCACCGAAGAAACGTTATACCATGCGCTGTCAGTTGTGCAAACAGGGGCACGGCTTTCAGATATATCGTGGGCCATTCAGAGTTACGCGGAAGCGCGGGGCTATGGAGTGATCCGCAATTACATTAGTCATGGGATAGGTCGAGCTTTGCATGAGGATCCGCAGATTCTCAATTATGGGCCGCCAGGGCGGGGTTTACTCTTGCAACCTGGGATGACGTTCGCTATCGAGCCAATGATTGTGTGTGGTAACCCAGCCACCATGGTCCAACGCGATGGATGGACAGTCGTGACGACGGATCGTCGTCTCGCGGCACACTATGAACACACCGTAGCGGTTACGGATGGAGCGCTGGAGATCCTGACGAGTCAGGACGTGAGTGATGAGGTGCTATGACTAAGAAAAAAGACGTGATCGAGATGGAAGGTACGGTTCTTGAACCGTTACCAAATGCCATGTTCCAAGTACAACTCGAGAATGGTCCAGAGGTATTAGCCCATATTTCAGGGCGGATGCGGATGAACTACATCCGAATCTTGAAGGGCGATCGCGTTTTGGTAGAGCTCTCACCATACGATTTGACTCGTGGTCGTATTACGTATCGGTATAAGTAAGTTACTGTAAGGGGGCTGTTGTGAAGGTTCAGGCTTCGGTCAAACCACGCTGCGAGTATTGCCGCGTGATCAAACGCAAGGGCATCATTCGGGTGATCTGCAGTCGCGCACCAAAACATAAGCAACGTCAGGGATAGAGTCGACAAAGAGCAGCGGAATCGCCGGGTGGCAGATACCTAGGCGACACAGATGGTAAAGAGGCAAGCATGGCTCGTATTGCTGGGATCGACATCCCACGAAACAAGCGAATCGACATCTCGATTACTTACGTCTTCGGGATCGGTCGCACCAATGGTGCTCAAATTTTGGAACGTGCCAACGTTAATCCGGCCACGCGCGTACGCGACTTGACCGAAGAAGAACTGGTACGCATCCGCGAAATTGTGGAACGCGAATTCCGGGTGGAAGGCGATCTACGCCGCGAGATTCAAATGAACATCAAGCGGTTGATGGATATTGCCTGTTATCGTGGCGTCCGCCACCGCAAAGGGTTGCCTGTCCGTGGACAACGCACCCGTACCAATGCCCGTACCCGTCGTGGCCGTAAGGGCGCGTCGATTGGTATCAAGAAGAAGACAACCAAGAAGTAACAGTTGCAACATGCGCGGGCGTCGTAACAACGATACGCCGTAGCAACGTGTGGAGGAATCATGGCAAAGGCAAAGACAACCAAGGGTGGTACGGCACCTAAGCGCCAACGCGGCAAGCGTCGTGAGCGCAAAAACGTACCACGTGGTCAGGCACATGTGCAGAGCACATTCAACAATACCATCGTGACGATTACCGACCCGATGGGAAATGTGGTGTGTTGGTCAAGCGCTGGACACAACGGCTTCAAGGGTTCACGCAAAAGCACCCCCTACGCCGCCCAGATTGCCGCCGAAATCGCCGCCCGTAAGGCGCTCGAAAACGGCATGCGCACGATTGAAGTATTTGTGAAGGGTCCCGGCGCTGGGCGCGAGGCTGCAGTGCGTGCATTGCAGTCAGCTGGTTTACAGGTCAGCGCTATTACCGACGTTACCCCCATTCCGCATAACGGTTGCCGACCGCCCAAGCGCCGGCGCGTTTAACTTCGAGGAGACTGTAGTAGATGGCTCGCTACCGAGGACCCATTGCAAAAATCAGCCGTCGGCTGAATATTGCCTTGACTGACAAGGCTCAAAAGGTGCTGAACAAGCGCCCATTCCCTCCAGGTCAACATGGCCCAACCGCTCGTCGGCGCCAATTGTCTGACTATGGTATGCAATTGCAAGAAAAGCAAAAAGCACGCTACATGTATGGCGTCCTCGAGCGACAGTTCCGCAATTTGTATGCCCGTGCCCAACGCGTGCCCGGTGAAACCGGCGCAGCGCTCTTTATGTTGTTAGAGCGTCGCCTCGACAACGTCGTGTACCGCATGGGTTTGGCCACGACGCGCTCACAAGCTCGTCAGTTGGTTGCTCATGGTCACGTCACCGTCAATGGTCGCAAGACCAACATCCCTTCCTACACGGTGCGGGTTGGTGAAAAAGTGGCAGTGCGCGTCGAAAGCCGCAAGCGTGTCTACTTCAAGACGTTGCTCGAAGCCAAAGAATTGTTGCATCGCGCCCCTGAATGGATGCGCGTGACGCACGCTGACTTGACCGCAGAAATCACGGCGCTTCCCCGCCGCGAAGATGGCGAACAAGGCATCAACGAGCAGTTGATTGTAGAATTCTACAGCCGGTAGTTTGTTATGGCATCATTGCCCCACGGGTAATGATGCTCCGCAATGCTCACGGTTGTTAGTAGCGCAGTGACGATGTAAGGAGGCGAACGGTGCTTGACATCGCAAAGCCGAGTATCGAATTGGTTGCGGCAGAAGAAAACTACGGCCGCTTTAAAATCGAACCGCTGGATCCAGGGTATGGTCATACCTTGGGGAATGCGTTGCGTCGCGTGCTGTTGTCATCGATCCCAGGAGCGGCGATTACCAAGGTCAAAATCGAAGGCGTCTACCATGAATTCTCAACGATTCCTGGCGTCCGCGAAGATGTGACCGAAATCGTCCTCAATGTCAAAGGCATCCGCCTGCGCTCATACGCCAACCGCAAGGTGCGTGTGTCGTTGGTGCGCCAAGGTGCTGGCCCCGTGCTGGCCCGACATATGGATGTGCCGAGCAATGTCGAACTGGTCAACCCAGATCACTATATCTGCACCCTCGATGGCAACGAAAGTCGGATCGAGATGGAATTTACCGTGGAAACGGGCAAAGGGTATGTTCCCGCAGAAATGGGCGAAATCGTCGCTATTGGCGAAATTCCCATCGATGCGATTTTTACCCCCATTCCCAAGGTCAATTACGTCGTCGAAAACACGCGCGTGGGCCAAGCCACAAATTATGATCGTTTGATCATTGAAATCTTTAGTGATGGCACAATCAAACCCGGTGATGCCCTTCGCCATGCTGCCCAAGTCTTGGTGCAGTACAACCAAATCGTCGCTGACTTTAATCGGTTAGGCGGTTTGGATATCGAAGAAGAACCGGTACCAGGGGCGTTGCCCGTGGTAGATGGAAGTGCCATTCCTTCGTCAATCATGGAACGTTCGGTCGATCAGCTGGAGCTTACGACACGCACACACAATTGTTTGCGCCGTGCCGATATCACTACGATTGGCCAGATTTTGCAGATGGACGAAAAGCAACTCAAAGCGGTTCGTAACCTTGGTGATAAGTCGCTCGACGAAATCAAGGATAAAGTCCGTGAGATGTGCCTTAAGGCTGGGTACGATCCAGGCGGTAAATGGGGTAAGTCAAGCGACGACGTCCAAAGCGTAACTGCCACGGGCGACGACGTCGAAGAGGAATAGACGGACTGCGGTACGTCTACGCAAGTGGTCGTACCGCGTGATGTATGAGGAACGAAGATGCGACATCGTCGTGTAGGGTACAAATTGGGTCGCGATAAGGAACAACGTGTAGCGTTGTACCGCGGTTTGATGATTTCGTTAATCGAACATCGCCGTATCAAAACCACCATCACCAAAGCCAAGGCTATCCAGCCTGAAATCGAATCGTTGATTACGTTGGGACGCATTGACAACCCACATAATCGCCGGTTGGCATTGTCACGATTGGCCAGCAAAGAGGCCATGCGTGCCTTGTTTGCCTTTGCTCCCGAGCAATTCAAAGATCGTAGCAGCGGCTATTCACGCATCACCAAATTGGGACCCCGGTTGGGTGATGGCGCCGAAATGGCAATCATCGAGCTGTTGTAATTGGGTGATCTGGTGCGCAATATTGCGTTCCAAGTAGCCTATGATGGCACCGATTTGGTTGGCTCCCAATGGCAGTCTGAGGGACGGTCGGTGCAAGGTGAACTAGAGTCAGCGTGGCACCGCCTGCACAACGAGCAGGTACGGATGACGCTGGCGGGGCGTACGGATGCAGGTGTCCATGCAACGGGACAAGTTGCCAACACGTTGACTACGAGTCAACGCTCGTTGACCACCATTGTCCGGGCAATGAATGCGATACTGCCTGCCGATGTAGCGATTGTGACGGCTTGGGATGCTCCAGATCAGTTTCATGCCCGGTTTTGGGCCGAACGGCGCAAATACGAGTATGTGATTGATAATGGGATGGTAACATCGCCGTTATTACGTCGTGGTACCTGGGCAATAGCGCGCCCGCTTGACAGCGACGCGATGCATGTTGCAGCACAAGTCTTGGTCGGCACACACGATTTTGCCGCATTTACCGTGGGTGCTCCGGTAGGAACCACAATTCGGCGCTGTGATCAGGTTTCGTGCGTTCGCACAATTCGTGATGGTCAACCGCTTGTGGTGATTCGTCTGAGTGCAAATGGTTTTTTGCGCAATATGGTGCGTATAATGGTTGGTACGTTAGTCATGGTCGGGACTGGTCGATTGAGTACTGCGGGGTTGGATACAATCTTGCAGGGGCGTAATCGCCAGCAGGCTGGGTTACTCGCTCCGGCGCACGGCTTGACAATGGTGGCGGTAGATTATCCCGCGTCGGCATTGCGACCGGATCCGTCACACGTGAAATGACGCTGTAGGTAAGGAATATGGGCATGAAAACCTATTCACAGAAGGCATCGGAAGTGTCACGCGATTGGTATGTGGTAGATGCCGACGGTCAAACCGTTGGTCGTCTCGCCACCCAAATCGCCACGCTGTTGCGTGGAAAGCACAAACCGACATTTAGCCCCAACATTGATGGTGGCGACTTCGTCGTAATCATCAATGCGGAAAAGATCCAGCTGCTCGGCAAGAAGCAGGATCAAAAGATGTACTATCGCCACTCGAATTATCCGGGTGGGTTTAAGTCGGTCAGCTATCGCCGTATGTTGGCCACGCACCCAGACCGTATTTTGCGCTATGCGGTCAAAGGCATGCTCCCCAAGACGCGACTTGGTCGCCGGCAATTGGTGAAGCTTCGCATTTATGCTGGTGCAACGCATCCGCACCTTGCGCAACAACCAATCGTGTTTGTTCCGCAGGTTCGGTTCTAACGCAACGACGAGAGGGATATAATGGCAGAGAAGACCTATTACCAAGGCACGGGCCGTCGCAAGACTGCAGTTGCTCGTGTACGCCTCTATCGGGGCAATGGTGAAATCGTAGTAAATGGCAAGAGCGTCAGTGCTTATTTCGGGCATCGCGCCTTGTTTGTATCAGAATTGGCTCGCCCATTTGAAGCCACTGGCCAAGTCGGTAGCTTCAATGTGATGGCCAAGGTGTTTGGTGGCGGCGTATCGGGTCAATGCAGCGCAGTGCGCCATGGTATTGCTCGTGCCCTCCTCGACCTCGACGTGGCAATGCGCCCCGCCCTCAAAAGCGCTGGCTTGTTGACTCGTGACCCCCGTATGAAAGAGCGCAAAAAGGTGGGCCTCAAGCGCGCCCGCAAGCGCCCACAATACACAAAGCGTTAATTCCGTTTTTGGTTTGTGGATACACCAAATCCCTTGTCGTGGCGTAATGCCCGGCAAGGGATTTGTTTTTTGTGTGAGGAGCACCCATCGACATAATGCAATTGCGCCAAGCACTGATTCGCTTTAAAAAAGATCCGGACCAGTTGGGTGAATTAGCATCCGTCTTGGATTACCTAGCCGGTCTATTTCCACACTTGACAATCGAACAATTCTCAGATGCGGGTGTCCGCAGTATTTTAGTGTATGCTGCACCACAGCGCCCCGAATTTTTCAAAATAATCCTCAACGGGCACGTAGACGTCATCCCTGGCAAAGATTTTCAATATATTCCGCGCATCGATGGGGACAAATTATACGGTGTTGGTGCCCTCGACATGAAAGCAAATCTGGCGGTGCTGGTCCAAGTATTTGCCGAAGTAGTCAGTATCGTCGATTACCCACTCGGTTTGCAAATTGTGACCGACGAAGAACTCGGCGGTTTTCATGGCACCAAATATCAAATTGCTCAAGGGGTGCGTGCTGATTTTGTGATTGCCGGCGAAACGACCAATTTTGCGATTGCCCATCAAGCCAAAGGGATTTTGTGGATAAAAGCGCAATTCAATGGCGAAACGGCCCATGGCGCTTACCCATGGCGTGGTGATAATGCACTCGTGCAGGCACAGTGGAATTTGGGCCGATAGGTAGTGGGATTGCGAGTGATGAAGAATGGACAAGTATTGCTGGCTTAACGACGTATGCAACGATTCTGCATGAATTTTTATTGCAGCAATAATCAATTTATCAAACGCCACCACCCCCAATAACGGAGGCGGTATTGAAAGAACAAAATCATGAAAATGAGCAATGACGCCCCGGTAATTGTATATTTGATGGTTAATGCCAGCGGATATGTCCCTGCATATACCAAGACGGTGCAATAGAGGAACGTGATGCTCATCGTCACAATAATGCTACAGAACGAATTAATCAGTGTGCTTTTGAAGGGGGCTGGAGCACGAAATGCAGGATAGCCAAGCAGACAGACAATCGCTAATAATCCACCCACAAGGTATTCAATGGTGTGATTGGTTACAGTAGTCAAATACGGTGCGACATCGGGCAAAATTTGTACACTCGTAACCCCAACCAAAATCCAACGGAGCGCATTGGGGAACCGTGATTCGGTGGGGCGACTATTAATAATGGGTAACAAAAAACTAATAATTGCAATCAATAAGAGTAATACATCAACAATAACCATTTGGGTAAAATCATCTTTTGAATAGACATAATCAAATGGTACGCCGCTGATAAGGCACCAATCGACAAAAAAGAGAAAAAAGAAAACTACGCTAACACGGCGCATCAATGCAGGAATTGGCTTCCAATTCGTATAGGTTGAGGTGTTTTGCGGTGCCATAGAAGAATCCTTTGATTGGAAAATAATAGGTATAGTATAGCGCAGATAAAAACGGATGTGCACGAAAAACACCGCAGGTGATAGTTTACATTACGTGCGGTGTTGCGATATTACTCAAATGTGTTTCATTGACAATTCTGCATTGTCAATTGTCAATTTTATCAATGGTATTTCGGTAGTGTTGGAATTGATCTTGGGGCGCACAAATCATGGTTGGCGTTTTTGCATCGGGGTGGAGCAAGGTGCTGAGGTTAACAATCTGGCCATCGAGTCCCCATAATTCGGCTCCGGCATTGTGGACGAGTGCGAGCGCAGGGGCGATGTCCCAGGCTTTGCAGCTGCCAATCAAGGCAGCGCTGGCCATCCCGGCAGCCACATAGCACATCGACATAATAGTGGCGCCAGTGGTGCGTACGCGTCCGTGGTAGTTGATGGTGTATTTGCGATGCATATCGGATGGGACTGCCATCCAATCGTCAAGTTGGACGGTCGGTGTCTTCGAGACATGAATCGGTTGTTCGTTCCGCAGTGCCAAGCCATCGGGGGTCGCAACGTAGAGCTCATCGCTCATCGGTGCATAGACAAATCCGGCATAAGGTTTGCCATAGTGGACCAATCCGATGCCGACACACCAACCAGTCAGGCCGCCGGCAAATGCTGAGGTGCCATCGATTGGATCGATAACCCACAAAAATTCGTGGCTAGCGAGGTTTTGGTCGCCGACGAACGTCCCTTCTTCACCGAGAATGGCGTGGGTTGGGAAGTTGGTACGCAAATATGAAACGATCTGCGCTTCGACAGCTTGATCAATATTGGTAACCAGCGATCCGTCAGATTTGCGGGTGACCGCAAGTTGGTGGCGTTGTTGTTTGGCATAATTCCCACAACTGGTTACCAAGCGAACCAAATCAGAGACCACGATGCTCGTCATGTATACTTTCTCGCAATAAAAACGCTCCATGGTATTATACGAGTGAGAAGTAGAACTGTCACGAAATGAAGGATGCATGAACACGTTGCTTTTTGACCTCGACGATACACTGTACGACCTCGACATGCATCGTTTTCGACATATAGACAGTGCATGGCAAGAGTGGTTGATTACACTCCCGCCGATGATGATACCGTATGTTCTCCAATCAGCGGTTACGCAACGGATTTTTTTTAAAGATATGCCAGGATTCCTAGGGCAATACGGTGTCAAAGAGCCACTGGTATCGCAATTGTGTGCGCAGAGTCGGGCAACGTGGTTTAGCGATTTGCACCTCGACGAAGGGGTCGCACCACTCCTCGACACCCTCGCTACCCGCTACAAATTGGGGTTGATTACCAATGGACCAAGCGAGATCCAACGGGCTAAAATTGTGCAATTTGATTTGGCACGCTGGTTCCCCGTAATCGTGGTTTCTGAAGAATTTGGGGTGGCCAAACCCGACCCGGCGATTTTTTTGCATGCAGCCAACGCATTAGGGAGTGACCCCGCTGATTGTGTGATGATTGGCGATAATCCAGAAGCCGATATTCGTGGAGCGCAGGCGGCCGGTATGCGCAATGTTTGGATCCAACGGCCAGCATTATATAAAAAACCATTTACGCGGGAGGTGGCGCGCTATCCCGCAGAGTTACCAGCACCATGGCGGACGATTCCGCATGTACGCGAACTGTTGAGCGTATTGGAGGAAAAATGCACATTGCGTCGTTATCTTATGCGCTGGAATCTTTGTCGCTAAGCGATCGTGCCACCATGGCGGCGGTACATCGTTGTGATGAACTGCAGATGGTTGCCGTATTGCAAAAACCGGCGGCGTGGCAACGCGGGCTGCTGCACCTCGCTCCCGCAGCCCGCGCGTTGCTTGATCGTATTCGGCGGGCAGGTGGACAATTGCCGATGGCATTGTGTGAGGCAGTAGGTGGCCCGCTGCGCACAAATATGACCACATTGTCGCCCCGCACGTTGTTGGTGATTTACCCCCATCATTCTCCACTTGAAACATTATTGATGGCGGGGTTTGTATGGCCTGTGGCGCATGATGGTGGGTATTGGGCGGTATTACCAGATATCGAGGCGCTTCTCCCGCCGCCATTGCCTATATTGACAGTGCCTGAATCGTTGTCGTTGCAAGTTGATGCGGTGTTGCCCCATGACGAAGTATTGTTGCATATTGCGTGTTTGGCCTTTGATGGGCGGGTGCCATTGCAACACCACGGTAAAGTGTCGCAAGTCGTGATGAATCGAATCACAATCGATGGGGTGACTGCTGTATATGTGCAATGGTTGGTGGCGACGTTGCTGGCTGGTGGTGCATTAAAGGCGCAAGCGAATTTGGTTGTCCCTACCCAATTATTGTTGGAATGGCTGCAACTGCCGCCACATATGCGCCAACAAGAGTTGGCACGGGCATGGTTGCAGGCGGCCTGGAGTGAATGGGAATTGGGGCCAAAGCGCCGCCCACCGCCATTGGATGTGCGATTGGTGCGACGCACCATGCTCCAAGCGGTGTTACCGCATGTGCCGGATGAATGGTGTGCTTGTGACGATATCATTGCGCAATTGCGCATGAGTTGGCCCGATGTGATGCGCCCGGTGCCCGCTGATGGACGCTGGAAGTTACCGCCAGGCTGGCCGACCCATTGGGATGATGAAGATGGCCAATTGATGCACTATATGCTGATTGGCCCACTGGCATGGCTGGGGTTAGTTGAATGGGCGGGGGATGGTCATTACCTCCGTCGTACGCAGTTAGGGGCCTGGCATGCAGGGCTGGCAGTTGCACCGCAAGTGGCAACGCCACAGGCAGTCGTGCTCGAACCTGATTTTTGTGTGGTAGTACCTGATACCTCCAATATCTATGCCCGCTTTCAGTTACACCGTATTGCAGATTGGCAAGATGCCGTTACGGCCCAATTGTCCCCAGCACGCGTCAAGCGCGCCATCGCACAGGGGATGACCGTGCCAGAATATATCGATGTACTGGCGACGATTACCGCTCAACCAATTCCTGCGGAGGTGCAGACGCTACTCCGGCGTTGGGGTGCTGAGGTGGCACAGATTACCTTGAGTAATGTCGTGATACTGAGGAGTAGTGATGCTGCGGCAATACAAGACATCCAACATGATCGTCGCGTCCACTTGCCGGCACATGAAGTGATTGATGGTACGCAGATTGCGTTGCTCCCGCGTGATGCAATCGGTGTGGCACGCCGATTACGCCACGCAGGATACCGCATCGACACCCAACAATTGCGCCCTGGGCAATTTGATGATGCCGAGCTTGCGATCATCGATGCTGCGCTCCAACAATTGCCAACACAGAATGACGCAGTGCGCACCATCCGCCGCCGTATCACCCACATGCGGACACCGTCGGGTGATAGCAATGGGTGAACGACTCTATCGCACCTCAGGAGTGATTATCAAGCGCCTCGATGTGGGTGAAGCCGATCGGGTGCTGACGATTTTGACCCCAGTGGGCAAAATCAGTGCCAATGCCCGTGGGATTCGCAAAACGGCAAGTCGTTTGGCGGGGCACCTTGAATTGCTGAGCTATTGTCAGTTACAGTTGGCTGCAGGCAAAAGCCGTGATGTAGTGACCCAAAGTGTGGCTATAGAACGCTTTGAGGCAATTCAACAACGCCTATATACCATGGCGGCTGGCTATTATGTGACTGAACTCACCGATAATTTTGTGACCGATGAAGATACTGCTTCGCCTGCCCTAACACACCTGCTCGCCTGCCTCCAGATGCTCTGCCAGCCCTGTCATGTCGAGATGGTGCTGCATTGGTACACGTTGCAATTGAGTGATGTGGCCGGCTATCGACCTCAGTTGTTTGATTGTGCGGTCTGTGGTTCACGTTTAGACGAGCAATCCCAGCGGTGGAGTATTGCCCAGGGTGGTATGCTCTGCCCCGATTGTGTGCGGGCTGATACGCATGCCATCACCATTAGTTTGGCGCTTTTCAAATTGTTGCGCTTTGTACAACGTGAGCCATTAGCGATTGTGGCACAAACTGCCCAATTGTTTGCACTGCATACCCAGGCATTCACCTTGTTGCGGCAATGGGTGGTACGCCACAGCGAACAACCATTGCGCTCGGCGGTGTTTTTTGATGATGTCCGCCACAAAGAATTTCAAGATCACGCAGGTGAATAAGCATGATTGATGAGTTGATAACAAAAAACAAGCAACCTGCGCTATAATCAATGCAAGGGTTTGTTGATATGCACGTGTAGATATGCACATATATTTTTTACAAAAGGAGGGGAACATGGGATATATAGAATCGAATCTCGTGCGTGACGAACATATTGTGTATGTGGGGCGCAAGCATGTAATCTTGATGCTAGGACAAATTATCACCGAAATTATTCTCATCGGGTTGACATTGGTGGCTTTCTCGGTGGTGAGTTTGGTGTTCAAGAAATACAATATGACGCAAAATACACTCCATATTATCGTTTATGGGGCACTTGGACTTGCAACCACGATATTAGTGGTTAGCGGGGTGTTGGATTACCTCAAATGGTATAACGACTGTGTGGTGATTACCAATCGCCGGATGATGCGGTTTGAAGGCTTATTTAATCGACATATGGTGGAATCGATTTTGAACAAAGTCAATGACGTATCTCTCAATCAAACATTTTGGGGGCGGTTGTTTGGCTATGGTGATGTGACAGTATTGACTGCCGCCGAAAGTGGCATCCAAGAAATGCGCAATATTGCCAATCCCTTTGAATTCAAACAAGCCTTGTTTCGTGCTCGTTCATCGGGGCATGAAGATCATGAAGATCGTCAGGATAACGAAGATAACGGATCTGAATCATCACATGTCATTGCCCGCGACACCGAGTATGTCGCGCATGATGATACTATCCACGCGCAATCAGCGTACTCTGATGACCACCACCAAGACCAATCTATACACCATGATATGAGCGAGTCAGATGCGTTAGCGCCCACACCGGCACATGGCAATGACGCAATTGATGCTGAACAAGATCACGTTATTGATGAAGACGCCGAATTGGAACGTGCGACAATTTTGAAGCAACTCGAAATTTTGCACGCCAAGGGGATCTTGGACGACGAAGAGTTCCACACCAAACGGCAACGTGTATATGGCAAGGATGCATAAGTAAATGGCACATCAACTCGAACAAATTCAACAGGCCGTAGCTGCAATTCAGGCGCGTACGGCGCTTATGCCACGTGTCGGTGTCATCTTGGGATCTGGGCTCGGTGCATTAGCCGATGAGCTCGTCGATGCCACTGTCATTCGTTATGCCGACATCCCTGGCTTCCCGCAGTCAACCGTCCATGGACACCGGGGTGAACTGGCGATTGGATTGATGGGCGGCACCCCGGTGGTGGTGATGCGTGGCCGCTTTCATTTTTATGAAGGTTATGACATGCACCAAGTTACCTTACCGGTACGGGTAATGCAGGCACTTGGTTGTACGACATTGATTGCCACCAATGCTGCTGGTGGGCTACGCCCCGAATGGCCAGTAGGTGATTTGGTATGTGTAACAGATCATATTTTCATGCCAGGTATGGCCGGGCATCATCCACTACGTGGTCCCAACGATGAACGCTTGGGGGTCCGCTTCCCTGCCATGCTCGATGCCTATGATCCGGCGTTACGGGCATTGGCGCACGACGTTGCTGCTACCCAAGGTACCACGTTGCGTGATGGGGTCTATATCATGTTGGCTGGTCCTTCGTTCGAAACAGGTGCAGAGTTGCGTATGTGCCAACGGCTCGGAGCCGATGTCGTCGGCATGTCGACCGCCCCCGAAGCGATTGTGGCTCGCCACGGTGGCATGAATGTCCTTGCCATCTCGCTGGTTACGAATCAGGCCTTGCCTGATGGTAGCCCTGCCAATCACGAAGAAGTGATTGCCGCTGGTGATGCAGCCCGCCCTCGTTTTGGCGCACTTTTGACTGGCATAGTCGCACGGTTGTGATGTGAAAACTGTTGGGGCAAGTAGGTGAATAGACTGTAATGTATCTGTAATGTTTGCTAAGTCATGATTTCGTGGATAAAAAACTCCCCCGTACGCCACAGTTGTTGTGGAGCGGGGGAGTTTTTGCGATATCGATGGTTATGGAGTCAAAACGAGCGTGTCTTGGCTGACTTCCTCGACCCGGCGCCGCATCCACGGCATAGGATGATATTCGACATTGAGCCATGGTTTGATGAAGTCACTGTAGTGCTGGCTGAGTGGGTGCCCAGATTGGCCGATTGGGTGGATACTCTTACTCCGTTCCCAATCTGAGGTATCACAGATCAAGCGTACTGAAGGACAAGAGTACGTATTATTGCCGGAAGGAGTGGTAGTGATATCGCCGAGATTGACGGTGTCGCGGTTGCCGGCGAGTTCAAATACCCCACGATTAAATAAACTTCCGATTACTGGTATGCTCCCGAGCGCATGGGTAAAGGCAATGGTGTGCCATGCGCCATAGCGCCACGCATTGAGGTTTGTCCCTAAGCGCTTGCGCAGCACGGCAATGGTGCGTTGCCACGCAAGTGGGATGAGATCATCCCAAGAGCGGGTATCGCCAAACCAATCATTGTCGTTTTGGGTGGCTGCCGCCAAAATATTGGGCAACGATCGTTGCATGTATTCACGACCAGGACGTGACGCAAATAGTCCAATGCCAACGGTGGTATGCATGACGTCACTCAGTGGTGCAAATACCACTTGTTGAAGTTCATCGATGAATTGGACGGCAATGGTGGCAGCGATACTATTGGTCGACAACATTCCATCCCACGCCGAAAGGAGTGCACGTGCTTGATTGGCGATAGCGTCACCATCCGGGAAGCGACCGGCTAATGTGACGACTTCAAGCCCGGGCAGGCTCCGGTGGTCACCATGAATTTGCGCAAAAGTGACTGCATCGTGACGCTCGTGTTGTTGTAATAATTGGGTGATGCGGGCTGCCCGCCAGCCGCTCAACCATTCCCCGGCAATGGGTGGCATATGATCGTCAGGGACGATTTGATTATTGGCGGTGGCAATAAAGCCGGTGGTAGGGTCATAGGTAGCGGGGAGTTGGGCAAATGGCACCATCCCGGTCCATTCGTATTCGCCGCTCCAGCCTGGCACGGGTACGCGCCCGGTGCCGTTGGCGCGGAGGGGGATGGCGCCAGCGAGTTGATAGCCGATATGTCCTTCGACATCGGCATAGACAAAATTTTGGGGTGGCACATCCCATTGCGATAATGCCGCCCGGAATGAATCCCAGTCTTGGGCGCGATTGACATCGAGGATGGCATCGACCAACGTAGATGCGGCATAGGCTGTCCACCGTAGCGCCAAAGGTTGTTGTTCACGACTGCCGTCGCTTTTGATGAGGGGTGTGATTACTGGCCCATGGCGGGTAATCCGCACTGGTTCAATCAGTGGTGCGCCACCGCGCACGTTGATGGTTTCGTAATGAAGTTCGGCTTTGAGCCACTCGCCTTGGTATTCGTAGCGCAATCCTGCGGGGTCACTTGGATCGAATCGTTCAATATAGAGATCTTGGACATCGTTCATGCCGTTGGTGACGCCCCATGCAATTCGTTCGTTGTGCCCGATAATCACGCCTGGTACTCCTGCGAAACTTGCGCCAGCCACGTGGTAATCGGGGGAATCGAGGTGGTTTTCATACCAAATTGACGGCATTGTGATGCTCAGATGCGGATCGTTGGCAAGTAATGGCAAGCCACTGGTAGTGCGACTCCCTGCGACTACCCAGTTATTGCTACCGTTGTTTTCGTTGTCGCCTATCCATGGGCGTGCTTCAGCGGCCATGGATAGGGCACTATTGCCGATATCGCTGTGATATTGCATGCCAGCGGGCACGATGGTGGGCAAGTCCGCTCGTTGCTGGGCCTCATAGATGGCAGTACGATTGACGCCTACTTTGGCAATCATTTGGGCGCGTAACACTTCTTGTTGCCAATTGCCCGACAAATTGAGCGCCATCACTTTACCCCATACCAGCACATCGGCGATGCTCCACGGCTCAGGGGTATGCCGGAGCAAGCGGAATTCGGGCGGGAGCTTGCGACGGTTTTGGGTGATATAGGCGTTAATACCACTGACATAAGCGTCAAGTACGGTGCGTGATTGCGCACTAAGCGTATCGACGTCCCGTTGTGCCGAACGACCCAGTCCAAGGATGCGCATATAGCGGTCTGTGTCAAGGGTACGGGTGCCAGTGATTTCTGATAATCGGCCAAACCCCAGCCGCCGTTGCGTTTCCATTTGCCACAAGCGATCTTGGGCATGCACAAACCCTTGGGCTACAAATAAATCGTGGTTGTTTTGGGCATAAATATGCGGTACACCCCAACGATCGCGGAGGACTTCGACGGGTTGTTGTAATTGACTAAGCGTTAATTTGCCTTTGGTTTGGGGTAGAGACTGGCGCAAGGTGGCAAATGCGGCTACCCCTACCGCGCCAAGAATTGCCCCTACAATGCCAATTTTGCGTTTTGTTGTCATAATATCTGCCTTTTCTATAAAAATATACGGTGGCGATAAGTTACTAGCGCGTGGCGATTTGTGCCTGATAGGCACGAATGCGGGCGACAAAATCAGATAACATCAGGGCTGTTGCACCCCAGACACGATATTCATTAATCATAAAATAGGGAACCACCAATTGATCTTCACCAAATTGCCGTTCTTCAAAACAAAGGACATCTGCAGGCAATATAGTCATCAGCGGCGCCATAAAAACCTCGGCGACTTCGTGAGGATTGGGGACAAATCGTGGTAGTTCATCGCACCATGCCACAACGGGGGTGACCATATGATTGCTTCGTGGCACATAGATGGTATGTAATGCACCTAACACGTGTACTGCAGAAGATGAGATACCCAGTTCTTCTTCGGCTTCACGGAGGGCCGCCATTACAACGGTTTCATTGGCATCGACTTTGCCACCGGGGAAGGCAATTTCGCCACCATGCTGGCGTAAATGACCGCCGCGTCGAGTGAGTACAATATCGATATCCTGTTGATTTGGGGTGACGAGTACTAGTACCGCAGCCGCTCGTGGCGTCACACCATCTGGTGGTTGGTTAATACGTGCCACGCGCCCATCGCGGTGGCGCACCATGGGTAATTCATGGGGCGTTACACCATAATCGTGTTGGGCAATTTGTTGGGTAATGTGTTGCCACTGCTTGGTCATACTCATACTCGTAATGACTGATACTACGTTTCTAGGGTACCACACATGGTAACGTAGCTACGACAATGCTTTTGATGCGGGTTACCACAGATATCGTGTAATCACCTTGGGGTTCTTTGCCCATTTTGAGTGGGATGGCAAAAAAACCAGTACTATCGCTGGTGCCGCCACCGACCACACGTGTGCCGAATTTTAGTAATAATTGGGTGTCTGGGGTAGTTCGACCACTCAATAAATGAACGGTATTGGGGCTACAGCGTAATATTTCGGGTGGTGCTGCTGCAACGGGCGTAGGGACTGGTGCATCAGTGACTACCGTCGGTGTTTGGGCTTGGACTAGGGTATCGAGGTTGACTGTTGGTTGGGTCAATAACGTGATAATAGTTGGCGTTGTGGTAGCACTCGGTGTCTCGCTTGGTGTTTCGCTCGGTGTCTCGCTGACAATTGGTGTTTCGGTAAGGATGACATCGATTGGTACCGTAGGAATAACATAATCTGTCGGGCTTGCGGTGGGGGGGTAAGCCTCGAATGTATTGGCAGATCGTGCATGCGGTGGTTGGAACATACTGAGGAGCACAATGACGCCGATGATACTCATGAGCCCAATAGGCATTAAATTACGATGCATCATAGTATACCTCTCGGGAAGAACCGCATACGTTCATTGTAGCAATGATCGTACGTGAAGGCACTGGTAATCATATCAAAAACTACTGATAGTAGGATGGTAATTAGGGTGTTAAATGGTCAATAATATCAGCAAATTCGCTGAATTGGCGGGCTCCGATAATGCGTTGACCATTAATCTCAAATACCGGGCGTGACACGATGCCGGCATCTTTGGCACGGGTATATTCGGTGAGAAGTGGCAGTCGGTATTTATCGCTTTGCATACAGCGGTCAAAATCATCACCATTGACGCCGATATTTCGTGCGCGTTGCGATAAGCCCGCGTTCATCGTTTCGGCGGCATAGAGTCCACCTTGGTCGGCATAAATTGCGGCGCGCATCGCAAAATAGTGTTGTTGCTCTCCGGCACATTCACTCGCATGGGCTGCCAACACCGCATCCTCGCCGGTTTGAAATAACGGACGGACGATAATCCGCATTTTGCCAGTACGGACATAGGCATCAATCAATTGTGGTTCTACTTCCAACACGTGGAAGGCACAGCTACTTCAGAAGTAATCAGAATAATCAACAAAGGTAATTGGCGCAGTCATATTCCCCAGCACATGATATCCTTCGGGAGTTAATCCTGACGCCAAGGAATCATCCGTATTGCCCACTACGGTGGGCTGACTGGTGCCAGCGATAGGCGTAGTTGTCGTGTTGATTGTAGTGGCTGCACTGGACTCAACTGTGGCACTTGGCCAGCGTGTGGCTGGTGGTGCACCAACAGATTGACGGCCACAATTAGCAAGGATGCAGATGAAAAGACTGATCCCGATGATACGAATGCTAGACATAAATAGAAATCCTACGAAAATTCTGTCGAAACAGTGCTAATATGACGCATAATATCTTGCCTAAGTTCCTTATTTGTAAGTATACTACATACAATGGTTTTGTAAGACCTATTGTGTGAAGGTGTCTACACCGTTTGTGCGGTTGCACCATGAAATGGAGCCACACATGGCCAAAAAAATATCGTTAGTCTGTACCGTACGTAACGAAGCGGACAATATTACCCAATTGCTGGAATCGATGATTGGGCAAAGTTGGTCTGCAGACGAAATCGTGATTAACGACTGCAACAGTCAAGATGATACTGCATTAATTGTCCAGAGTTATATTGATGTGGGGTACCCGATTCGGCTGGTGCAAGGGGGGTACAACATTCCCTCTGGGCGCAATAATGCGATTTTTCATGCAACAGGTGACATTGTTGCCTGTACTGATGCAGGGTTATTGTTGGATCGTCATTGGCTCAAACGAATTACCACGCCGCTTATTAGTGATGAAGCCGATGTGGTGGGGGGATTTTTCCGACCATTACCACGCAGTGTATTTGAGTTAGCATTGGGAAATACGAATTATCGTGATCCTGATGAAATTGATGGGGCGACATTTTTGCCATTTGGCAAATCAGTGGCATTTACCAAAACTGCCTGGGAGACGGTAGCTGGTTATCCCGAATGGGCCACGCATTGCGAAGATGTATTGTATGATTTAGCACTCAAGCAGGCAGGGATGCGGTTGGTGTTTGTTGAGAATGCGCTTGTGCATTTCCAGCCCCGTTCTGACCTATGGCAATTTGCACGGCAGTATTATTTTTATGCGCGGGGTGATGCGGTGGCAGGGCTCTGGCCACGGCGGCACGCCATTCGCTACGCAGTCTATTTGTGGGCTTTGGTACTTGCTAGTCTTGGGGGGTGGGGGTGGTTGTTGCTTGCAATTGGGATGAGTGCCTATAGCCGGATGCCCTGGGTGCGCTTATGGCGGCGCTATGGTGAGGGGGTCAACGGTTGGCAAATCGTGGCGGCCATGGGGCTGGTGCCATGGTTGCGCGTAGTTGGTGATGTGGCCAAAATGGTGGGGTATGTGGCGGGGTGGGTGCGGCTGTATCGTAATCCAATCATCCGCAGTGATCGTGATGTGTGGATGAATGCGCACATGGCAGTGGCGCCGAGTCACCCCGACGCCACTGTTGATTAGCTTTCGGCGATTAAGCCGGGGATTGGCACAATAGTCAGGCGACGATTGGCGACATCAAGGTGGCGCACAAAGGCTTTGACCATTGGGACGAGGACTTCGGACAAACCCGGGCGCTCGATGACGATGACGTCACTAGCGCCGGTGGTAATCACGTCGTTTACCACGCCGATAACCGTCCCTGCTTCGTCGACGACGGTCATCCCTGGCAAATCATGGATGAAATATTCGTCGTTGTCGAGGGGGGCAGCGGCGCTCGCAATGATGTACAAATCGGTGTTGCGCAACGCTTCGGCGTGATCACGTGTCGCCACGCCACCGAGGGTGGCAGTGTAGAGTGACCCTTTGTAGTGCGCTAGACTACGGAGCCGGAACGAACGCTTGCCGTCGTGGCTATACAACATTGGTTGTGATTTGGCCAAATGTTCGGGTTGAGTTGACACAAGGTTGAGTCGGACCATACCACGCAGGCCGACGACGTTGGTCAATGTGCCGATGAGCAATAACTCATCGGCATTGGGGGTGTATGCGTCGCTCATGGGCTATTCGATATCAATATGGACACGCTTGCCTTGGCGTGCCGCTGCTACTGCTACCAAATCACGAATGGCTTTGGCTACGCGACCGTTGCGTCCGATGATTTTGCCGGCTTCTTGTGAGCTAACGCTCAAGCGGTAATTGACGGCATACGGCGTCGCCCGTTCGCGGATTTGTACCGCCTCGGGCTGGTCGACGAGGTTCCGCACCATGTACTCGAGTAACGTACGCATCTACTTGATTTCTAGCTGACGACCGGGGTGGGTTTGCCGTTGGCATCGAGGACATCGACGCGCTTGAGCAACCGTACCACTGTCTCGGAAGGTTGGGCACCGACGCTCATCCAATGACGGATGCGATCGGCCTTGACTTCGAGTTCTTGGGGTTGGCGTACCGGATTGTAGTGACCGACAATCTCGATGAATTTGCCATCGCGGGGTGCCCGTGAATCGGCCACGACCAAACGATAGCTGGGTTGTTTCTTCTTGCCGGCGCGGCGCAAACGAATAGTGACCATAGTACGATCTGCCTCCTACACGTAACGTGCTGTGTGTTGCTTTAGCGGAGCCGGCGCATTAATTCACGCGGGTCAGGCATGCGGCCTTTGGTTTTGCCGCCGAACTGCTTCATTACCCGTTGCATCTGCTGGAAGTTTTTGAGCAACGCCGATACCTGTTGGGTCGACGTGCCACTCCCCTTGGCAATCCGCTCTTTTCGACTGCCTTTGATTATATCCGGATTGCGTCGCTCACCGGGGGTCATTGCTTGAATGATGGCCTCGACACGACGTAATTCCTTCTCGTTGACCAGATCGCCGGCCTTGGCCAGCTGACCCATCCCCGGCAACATGCCGAGAATCTGGTTGATAGGGCCGAGTTGGCGCATTTGCTTCATCGACGACAAAAAGTCTGCGAGGTCAAATGAGCCTTTGGCAAGCCGTTTTTGCATGCGGTCGGCTTCGCCTTGGTCGATGGTCTGCTCGGCACGCTCGATGAGCGACAAGACGTCACCCATTCCGAGAATCCGCGAGGCCAATCGATCGGGGTGGAATACTTCGAGCGTGCCCGCTTCGATTTTTTCACCACTCCCCAAAAACTTGATGGGTACACCCGTCACTGCCCGCACCGACAAGGCTGCACCACCACGAGCGTCACCATCCACCTTGGTGAAAATGATTCCGCTTAAGGCGACGCGCTTGTTGAACTCGTCGGCAACCCGCACTGCTTCTTGCCCTATCATGGCGTCCACCACCAACAAGCGTTCTTGGGGCTGGGCTATTGCGACAATATCGCTCAGCTCAGTCATCAAGGCGTCGTCGATTTGGAGCCGACCGGCGGTGTCGATGAGCACGTAGTTGCAGTGCTCTTGGCGCGCATACGCTAACGCCCGCGCGACAATTTCGGTTGGTTTGGCAGTAGTGCCTTCGCTGTATACCGGGATGTTAATCTGCTTCCCCAGCGATTCGAGCTGGGTCACCGCCGCAGGGCGATAAACGTCAGCTGCTACTAACAATGGGCGCTTGCCTTTTTTGCGTAGATACAAGGCAAGTTTGGCGGCGTGCGTGGTCTTACCAGCGCCTTGTAACCCGACCAACATAATGACGGTCGGTGGCAAGGTGGCTTCGGCCAACGGCACTTCAGCATCGCCCAGCAATGATACGAGCTCGTTGCGGACGATCTTGATGACTTGTTGTGACGGCGTCAAGCTCCGTGATACTTCTTCGCCAACGGCTCGTTCTGATACCTTGGCGACAAAGTCACGCACTACTTGTAAATTCACGTCGGCTTCAAGCAGGGCCAACCGGACCTGCTTCATCGCCTCGCGCACGTCTTCTTCGCCCAAGCGGCCTTTGCCGCCGAGCTTTTTGAATACTGCCTGTAAGCGATCCGCTAGGCTTTCGAACATCACTGCTCCCCGCTGTAGGCACACTGCCCCAGCCTGAATCCGTCCTTGTATTGTAGCGTGTGCAAGGGCTAGCGTCAAATCAGAGTTTGAAAGTGGGTTGTGTCATGATTACTGTGGGTTAAGGATTTGCGTTGCCCAGTTCACAAACCCCCCCGAATAGGTGAAAACGTTGTTGACATCCATGCGATTCATGTACCGGAAGCAGCCTTGTAGGCGCTCGTTGAGGACTGCAGGATCGGTATAGTCAATATAAAAAATATATTTGCCATGTACGTCACGCAAATCCTCGGCAAATTGGCGAATCAAAAACCGCAATAAGGCGTCTTCTTCGGACAAACTATACCCTACCAACACCAAAACGTCGCTTTCTTGTAATAACCGGACCGCTTTGGGGAAGATCGACATAAAGTAAGGGTTGGAGTAATCTTGCTCTTTGGAGGGCATCATGATTTCGGGGGCGCGATTACGTACATCATCAAACGAGCGCCGACGGTAGTCGAATTCATACATGTTGCCATTGGGGATGATTTCGAAGCCCCCGTTGATTTTCAAAAGTGAGGTAATCGACCAAGCGTCTTGGACGATATTGGTGTTGCGTTTGCCGTCGATAAACCGTGCTGTGACGCCGCGGTACGTATTACGTACGGCATTGCGTTCGCCGGTATTGTCCAAAATCGTTTCGATGACATAATCGTAGTTGGTCGACAAGAAATTCATATGGACACCACGCGCGGCACCATTATCATTGACTTGATGTTCACTCAGCCACTGAAAGAACTGCAGGATGCTTTTTTGGTTATCACTGGGATGTGGCGGCGCCGGGAATCGTCCCAAGGCTTCATCATAATAATTGAGGGAAGAGATTGTTTCAAAGCGTTTGAGCACGATGGCTTTGATTTCGTCGATGGTATAGCGAATACTCAGCTCATCCATATAGCGGGTGCGGATGCCTGGATACTTCAATTGCATGCTGAGATTGTAGAGTAATTCTTTGAATTTACTTGGTGCCGTATCGTCGATGGAGGGGTAGCCTGGTTGGGTCAAGAGTTCGTCGATTTCGATATTGGCTGCAATATCGGCCAAAAACTCCTTGGGGAAGGTGAAAAGCTCATTGCCGGTAGGTGACGTGGGATCCCAGGTTTTGGAAAACCCCGCTCCCATGAAAAAAGTGACGTTCATTAGCTTTTTGTGGTCTGGTTGCTGGCCAGAATGGTTGAGTACTAATTCACGAAAGGTACTAGCTGCATCCATGTGGATCCTCGTTTTCATTGGTGATAGAACAGTGTTTCTGCGTCGATAATAGCATGGTAGGGCGCAAAATAATAGTATGGTGGGGCAAAATAAAAATAGCGGACAAAAACACAATCGCCAAGTGCATTGCACTTGGCGGTGTCTGTGGCGGGGATGACGGGATTCGAACCCGCGGTCTCGACCTTGACAGGGTCGCATGTTAGGCCGACTACACCACATCCCCATGTGGATTTGTTGCGGAATATTTTGGTGACCCCAGTGGGATTCGAACCCACGATCTTCACCTTGAGAGGGTGACGTCCAAGGCCGCTAGACGATGGGGCCGCCGCTTACCGCTTGCTGCTCCCGCTCGTGCGTCACAACAACGAGGTGTATAATATCACAGCCGAAATCAATTTGCAAGCGCAATTTGGATGAATTTGTGAATTGGGGCAAATGCAGTAAGGATGAATCCCCGAACTGATTGTGCTACACTAGGTAATAGCGCAGATTTTGCATGATTTTTATAAAAAAGGGCATGGTATGGCAGCGCGCATCCATGATGTGATTGACACATTTGGTCAACAATACGGTGCAGACATCGTCTGCCTGCATCGGCAAATACCGGGCAGTCCCGGGCAACGGATTACCCATTTGGCGGTCGAACAGGTGGTTTCTCACGCATGGGTCAATTTGACTGGCGAGCCATTCCGGCCGCATCATGCCACGACATTGATGGCGATGCGGCGCGGTGAGCCAGCAGCAATTGTGGCGGCGCACCCGCGACGATTGTTGAGCATGATTTGCCTCACCGTCAACCAGCTGATTGACATCCCCGGCAGTCGGGCTATTTTGTTGGTGCACGACGATGTCGCAGCCCAAGTGGTGTGCCACGAAGTCAATGCATTTGTTGATAAAGTACTCGATCACGATATCACTGTTGCGATAATTAGTGATAGTAGTGGCGATGCACCCCAGGCTCGCTTATTAGTGGTGACGTACGAAGCGTTACACCGCCGTTTGTTGCGCTACCATGACCGCACATGGCGACCGTGTTGGGAAGCGGTGCGCCTGATTGGGTTGGTTGATTTACACATGGCTGCGGGAATCGGCATGTACCACATTGCGGCATTGTTGGTGCGACTGCAACGGGTGGTCAATCGCTATGCCAGCATGCAAGTGGTGCAATGGCTAGCGACCAGTATGCCTGCGGATGGGTTGGATGCCGTGCTGCGGAGCCTCGGTGTGGGCACATGGCGTATGATTCCTGCCGACGATTACCCCAATGACGCCGTTGATGTGTCGGTGTGGCATTTACCCGAAGACTACCTCGCGGTAGCCCATGATTTAGCCGTGCAAATCAGTAATGCCGGTTATACCGCACATTTGTATGCCCGTGATGTCGAGCAACATTTACTCCCCGAGGCTGACCCCCAACAAAGTATTACCGTGGGGACCCAACTGACCGGGGCACAAGTATTGATTGTGGCAGGGATTGCTGATGACCGCTGGTTGCTGGCACAAGCCTTGCGGAGCGGCTACCATGCGGTGGTGGTGTTGCTCGGTGCCCACCCCCTCGATAGCTGGTATTCGCAAGTCCCGACACGGTTGGTTGAAAATTTGACAGTTGATTGGCCTCTCGCAGCGCTGAATGCGTATGTCCTTACCCAACATTTGCGCGCAGCGGCCTATGAATGGCCATTGCGTGACGAAGAAATTACGGCGTGGCATGCCAGTGAATTGCGGGAACGCTTGGTCGAACGTCAACAATTGCAGGCATTACCCAACAATCAAGGCTGGGTGAGTGCCGGCGAAGATGACCCCTACGACGATTTTCATTTATTATCGGCGATTGGGTTACCGGTGTTATTGCGGATCGGTGAAATCAGTCTCGATGCGCCGTTTGACCCCACGGGGTTTGAGCGCTGGTTGGCCAAAGGGGCGTCGGTGCCGCCATGGTATGGTGGGATGCGGGTTGTGCAACGCAATGAGGATGACGGGAGTGTGGTGCTCCAACCCGATGTACCACAACGGCGTACCTTGCCGTTACGTTCCTGCGAAGTCGCTATTCGTGATACCAAAACCACCAATACATTGAGTCAAGGCGCCGTCGTAACCTACGGACGGGTGTTGGTGACGGAGCGAATTGTGGGGATGCGTGAATTGCGCGACGATGTCGTGCGTGACCATATGTTTGCTACCCCCCTCGAAAGTCGTTGGAGCGCGCCAGGGTGGTGGATTGATGTGCCACAGTGTGTCGATGATGCCGCCTTGCGGATTGGCTGGAGTGTGGTATTGACGTTGCCCGTTTTGAGTATGTTAAAAACCTCAGCGGTAGTGCCGTGTGGTGATACGACCTTTCGCCGCTTATACATCATTGACGCGCAGCCTGGGGGCAATGGTGCCGCCGAATGGATGTTTGCGCATATCGAAGAAGTGCTGGTGACGGCGGTGGCGATTGCCCAGACGCTGCAGGCAGACCCATTATTGGCCGAAAGTTGCCAGTTGGACAACGAATGGTTGCGGCGTTTGATTGGCACCCGCGGAATAGCGATACCTGCGCCGAGTCCTACGCTCCCGCCATTAGCGATGCCGGCACCACGGCGTGATGCGCCAACGACTGTTGCCATCCCTATGCCACCAGTGCGTGATGATGACGAAATATATACGGTAATCCCCAGTGCGACTCCCGGGGCACCGAGTGATGTCACCGCACCCCAAAAATATCCCCCAATGGGGGTGAATCGCAATACTCCGGTGCCTCCACGGCGCTCGTGGGCCACACGGACCAAGCGTACCACTCCAGACAACACCCCATCTGCGCCAGTGAATCAACCAAGTACGCCAACTACCCCGCCAGTAAGTCGACCAAGTACGCCGCCAAGTAGTGTGCGACCAAGTACGCCCACCACACCGCCCCCACCAGCGAGCCGACCGCCGAGTCGGGTAAGTGCACCGGTAGAGGCGACTCCGGCGGCGCCAAATGTAAGTCGGATTATGGCCAATATTCGCAAGCAGATTCAACAACAGCGACCGACTCCCCGCAATGCAACGCCTGCTACAGCTCCGGTGCAATCACGGTTTGGGGATGTGCCACGGTTTGTCGCTGGGCAACGGATTTTTTGTCTGCCGTATGGTGATGGTGACGTGATTACGAGTGAATTTGTCGACGGGCATGAATTTATCCGTGCGGAATTCCCGACGTATGGGGAATTGCGGATTGACCCATCGGTGAGTTTGGTGCGGATTATTGCCGAAAACGAAGATCAAGACGAGTAACGGTGATGATGTTTGCATAGACTATTGACAATGCGAACAAATATGCTACAATGCCGGTGTGATGTCATATCACATCAAATACGAGTGGATACGTTCGAATACGAGAGGAGTTCCCCCTATGGCACGTGATCTCAACAAAGTAATGATGACTGGGTATTTGGGTGCAGACCCTGAGATGCGCTTTACCCCGCAGGGTAGCCCCGTGACCACCTTCCGGGTGGCTAGTGGGCGGAGCTGGAAGTCTGCTGACGGCACGCAACACGACGACACCGAATGGTTCCGGGTGGTGGCGTGGGAGAAGTTGGCCGAGATCTGCAACCAGTATTTGACCAAAGGCACCCGTGTCTATGTCGAAGGACGTTTGCAAACGCGTAAATATACTGACCGTGACGGTCAAGAGCGTTATTCGACCGAAGTCATCGCTACGGATATGATTATTTTGAGTAGCAAACGTGGTGAGGACGGTGGTGACGACGGTAGCTACCAAGGCATTAGCGGTGGCAACTACGGTGACGAGCCCATGGCCAAGTCGGCGCCCGTCCGTGGCGCGGCCTCGCCGACAGTGCCTAGCCGCACGCCGGCACCCGCCCCGCGCAACCGTCCAGCACCGATATCAGCCAGTGGCGACGATGAGTTTGATGCGCCACCGGCACCACGCCCAGCACGGCCAGCGAGCGGCAGCACGACCCCCCGTAAGCCATCCCCTGCACCATTGCCTGACGACGATACCGATTTGCCGTTTTAAGTGGTATCACCACAACCCTCAGATGAGTATTCATCTGAGGGTTGTTTAGTATTGCACGCGCTGGTGTACGTTTGGGTGACAAGGTACGCAAGTAATGAGGAGCTGACTATGGCCTGGATTAAAATGATTCGTGAAGATGAGGCCGAAGGGGTACTCAAACACGAATACGCCAATGCGATGGAGCCATGGGGCGGGGTGGACAACATCATGAAGATCCACAGCCTCAATGTAGCCACCCTCAAGGCGCACATGTTGCTGTATGTGACGGTGATGCGCGGTGAGTCTGATTTGAGTCGGGCCCAACGTGAAATGATCGCGGTGGTGGTGTCGACGGCCAATCACTGCCATTACTGAATGACCCATCATGGACGGGGTCTCCGTCGTTTAACCAAAAACCCAGCCTTGGTGCGCCAACTCAAAAAAGATTGGCGGCGCGCCCAAATTACCCCTGCGGAACATGCGATGTTGACCTATGCCGAGAAGCTGACCATTACGCCTGGTGCCATGGCCAAAACGGATGTGATGGCGTTGCGCGCCGCCGGATTTTCGGATACCGCTATCCTCGATATCAACCAAGTCACCGGCTATTTTGCCTATGTGAATCGCTTGGCCGATGGCCTTGGTGTGCCCCTCGAAGACTTTTGGCGCACAGTGGATGAAGATAGCGATATTTGATGTGTGCCTATTAAAACCAACACAACAAAACCCCTCTCGTCAGTTGCCTGAACGAGAGGGGTTATTTGGCTCCCCGACCTGGATTCGAACCAGGAACCTAATGATTAACAGTCATTCGCTCTACCGTTGAGCTATCGAGGATCATTCGCAACGGGTTCTAGTATAGCAGGTGAAAGGGCGTGCGTCAAATCCAATTTGGGGACATTTTGGGATGATATCGGTGCACGGTATGATTGGGCATTGGTATTGTTATAATACACATAAATAAAAGGCTTGGTAGGTCGTGGGGAGCGCACAACATGGTTGTGGGGCTGCCGGTTAAAGGAGTGCGGAATATGTCGTCAATTGAAATCCGGATTCAAGAGTTACGGACGCAAATTCGCGAACATGACTATCAATATTTTGTGTTGAATGATCCGATTATTTCGGATGCGGAATATGATGCCTTGATGCGCGAATTGCGTATGTTGGAATTGAGTCACCGTGAATACCAATCGGATGATTCGCCCACTAATCGTTTGTATCCGGCGATTGATGTTCAATTCAAAAAAGTGCGCCACCCCCAAGTGATGATGTCGCTGGCCAAAGCATTCAAAGAAAAAGAAATCTATGACTGGCACAGCCGCCTCGATAAAGAAATTGGCACCGAAGGGATGGCCTGGACGGCCGAACCCAAAATCGATGGACTCGCTATCGCCTTGACCTATGTGAATGGGGTACTGGTACGGGCTGCCACTCGTGGGAATGGCGAAATCGGTGAAGATGTCACGGCCAACATCGAAACTATCAATACCGTACCGAAGCAATTGCGCCGCGATACCCATATCCAAGTCCCCAGTGAAATCGAAGTGCGTGGTGAAATCTATATGCGCACGGATGAATTTGATGAACTCAACGACCGCTTGCGGGCTGCTGGTGAAAAAACTGCCGCCAATCCGCGCAATGCGGCGGCGGGATCGCTCCGCCAAAAAGACCCCCGGGTGACAGCTACCCGCCCCCTGCGTTTTTTTGCGTATTCCATAGGGCCTGTCAGTGGGAATTGGCCTGATACGCAATGGGAGACATTACAGGCACTCAAAAAACTGGGGTTTTCTATTAATGACGACACCCGGCGGTTTGAAAATTTTGAAGCACTCATCAATTATGCCCGGGCATGGATGATGAAGCGTGATGAATTGCCGTATGAAGTCGATGGGATTGTCTTTAAAGTCGATAGCCTGGCCCAGCAACGGGAATTGGGCATTGTCGGTACTGACCCGCGCTGGGCGATTGCCTACAAATTTGAAGCCCGTGAAACCTCGAGCACGCTCAAAAATATTACCGTGGCGGTAGGCCGGACGGGGGTGATTACCCCGGCTGCCGAAATTGAGCCGGTGCAATTGAGTGGCGTGACGGTACGGAATGCGAGTTTGCATAATGCAGATTTGATTACCAAATTAGATATTCGGATTGGTGATCGGGTGTTGCTCAAGCGCGCTGGCGACGTCATCCCCTATATCATCGGTCCATTGCTAGCGGCGCGGCCGGCTGATGCCGTGCCGTGGCAAATGCCCACCAATTGTCCGGTTTGTGGCACGGCGCTAGTGCGTCCCGAAGGGGAAGTGGCGTGGCGCTGCCCCAATAGCGACGGCTGCCCCGAACAACGCAAACGCCGGCTAGAATATGCGGTCTCACGCGAGGCCCTTGATATTGTGGGGTTGGGTGAGCAACAGGTGCGTATGTTGGTCGAAAAAGGGTTGGTCAGCGATATCGCGGATATTTTCACCTTGACCCCAGATGTTTTTGTTGATATGGAAGGCTTTGGTGAGAAAAAAATTGCTAATTTGATGCAATCAATCGCCAATGCCAAAAACCAGCCGGTGTTGCGGGTATTTATCAGCCTCGGGATTCACATGGTGGCCGACAAAGTGGCCCAATTATTGCTCCAACACTTTGATAGTATTGCGGCGATTGCGGGTGCGAGTGTGGTCGAGATGAGTCAAATCGATGGCATCGGCCCGGTCAAAGCCCAGAATGTGGCGGAGTTTTTTGGGCGACCGGGGAATCAGCAATTGTTGGCAAAATTGACGACACTTGGGTTGAATGTGCGTGGTGGGCGGGTGGCACCACGAGGTGATTCTTTGGCGGGTATGACGATTGTGGTGACGGGGAGTGTGCCTGATTATACGCGTGAACAAATCGAAGCGTTGATTACGCGGCATGGTGGCAAGCCCACCAGCAGTGTGTCGAAAAAAACCACATATGTGGTGGCGGGGAGTGAACCTGGTGGGAGCAAAATCCAAAAAGCCACCGAATACAACATATCTATCATTGATTGGGCTACGTTTATGGTGATGGTGGGTTCTGAAGGTGACGTGGCATTGGTGACACCACCGGTTGATATTGAATCCGAACCACCTGCTACTGATATGCCACCGGCACAATCACGATTGTTTTAGCGATAGCATCACCAAAACGGTGCGCATATCGTTTTTTTGGCGATAAGATGTATTATAATATGTAGTAATTTATGAATATACGCCAAAATATGGAGAAACCGATGACCACCATCAATCCGACGATTTTTCGGGCATATGATATTCGTGGTGTGGTAGGGCAAGAATTGAGCGAAGCAGTTTATTTTGTATTGGGGCAGGCGGCTGGCACATTGTTTGGGCGGCGTGGCAGCAAAAAAATCGTCGTAGGGCATGATGCGCGATTGACGTCGCCAGCGTTTGCGGCATCGTTGATGGCGGGATTACAGGCGAGTGGTTGTGACGTGATTGACATCGGCATGGTGCCGACGCCGGTGATGTATTTTGCGGTCGATTACCTCAAGGCAGATGGTGGGGCAGTGGTGACGGCAAGTCACAATCCGCCCGAATTCAACGGTCTCAAAATGCGGCATTACGAGCCCCAATTTGGCGGCGTGCCTTTTTCGAGTGAAGAAGTCCAAGAAGTTGGTCAGATTGCCCTGAGTGGTGAATTTGCGCATGGGAATGGCAGCTACACCCAAATTTCCGTTGATGACGCGTATGTCGATCATGTGGCTGCGTTGATCCACTTGCCCCAGCCAATCAAAATCGTATTGGACGGGGGCAATGGAGTTGCCGGACCATTGGGTGTGCGGGTGTTTGAGCGACTAGGGTGCGAAGTAGTGCCGTTGTTTATCGAGCCCGATGGCACATTCCCCAATCACCACCCCGACCCGCTCAAAGAAAAAAACATGCTGGATTTAATGCGGGCGGTCAAAACGCACGGGGCGGCCTTGGGAATTGGCTTGGATGGTGACGGTGATCGTTTGGGGGTGGTCGATGACCAAGGCCAGATGGTATTTGCTGACCGGTATATGATTGTATTATCTCAAGCGGCACTGAAAAAAGGCCCGGCGCCAATTGTGTTTGATGTGAAATGTAGTACGGTGCTGGCGGATGCGATTACGGCGTTTGGGGGCACTCCGGTGATGTGGAAGACGGGGTATACCAATCAATCAGCCAAAATGCGTGAGTTGGGGGCACCGGTAGCGGGTGAATTAAGTGGGCATGTATTTAACAACCGCCCCGGGCATAGTTTTGATGATGGCACCTTTGCCGGTGCCTGTTTGATTGAGGCCTTGGGGCAGAGTGGCCAGACGTTGTCAGCGGCACTGGCTCCGTTCCCGGCCTTGGCTGAAGTGCCCGAAGAGCGGATTGAGATGGATGATGTGCAGAAATTTGCGGCGGTGGAATATGTGCGTCAGCAGTTCGCGTCTACCCACAAAATCATTGAAACTGACGGCTTGCGAATTGATTTTGGGGATGGCTGGGGGTTGTTGCGGGCATCAAACACTGAACCAATGATTACCACCCGCTTTGAAGCGGTGACGGCGGCGCGGGCTGCCGAAATTCGTGATGTGATGTTGGCGGCGTTACGAGGCTATCGTCAGGTCTAATTGGTACGTGAAGGAGCATATATGTTAGGCATTCGTCGTCGCCTCGCCACCTTGTCCCACTTGGTGCGCCCATTGGCGTTAGCATTTGTTGGGTGTGCGATTTTGGCGTTGGGGATCGGCTATGTCTTGACGCATTTGTATCGTACCCTGGTGTTGCCCGAGGTGTTTTTTTATCTTACATTGCAATTCGTACCCCAAGTCTGGCGCGGGGTTTTCTTTTTGATGGTAGGGGTGGCAACCCTGAGTGCCGGGATTTGGACATTGAGTGATAAAGTGGTCATTCCCCTTGACACACAACCACAGACTAACGAATTGTTGTTGGATTATCGGCGTACTGAGCGCCCACCACGACTGGCTGTGTTGTCGGGTGGCCCAGGGATGTTGGTGTTGGCGAGTTTGGGTCGGACTGTCGAGACCATGACCTGTATTACCCCTGTTCAAGACCCCGTGGAATATTATTACCGTGCCTCGAGCTTGTTTAATTTCGAAAAAGTGGTGTTTGTGGTGCCGACACCGCAACCGATGCAAGTAATATTTGTGCTTGACAATGGCGTACGGGTCAAACCGAGTGATCGTGTGCCACATGATGAGCGCTACGCAGATCGCTACGTAGTCGATGTGCAGCTCGATAGTGCAGTGCCGCTCAGCGAGGTATTGGTAACACGTGCCACGATAGATGCCATCACCAACGCCGATGCGATTGTGATGGGACCTGGGAGTTTGTTTGAAAGTATTATTCCCGATTTATTGATTCCGGCGGTGCGTGAAGCGTTGAGTGCCAGCAAAGCCAAAAAAATTTATATCTGTAGCATTATGACGGAGCCAGGTCTGACGAGTGGGTTTACCGTGGCCGATCACATCCGCCAAATTGTGCGGTATGGCGGGTTTGCTCCAGATTATGTGTTGGTGAATGCCCAGCGTGTCGACCCTGAGGTGCAACGAATCTATGCGGCAGCCCACCAAACTCCGGTTTATTTGGCCCCCGAAGAATACGAAGAAACAGTGGTGCAAGCCCTTGACCGGAGCACGGGAAGTGATGTGATGGTTGAAGGTGCGGTGGTTGTTGAAGCAGATTTAGCAACGGCGGTGATTCAATTGACTGCTTCACTCGAAGACCCCGGCAAGAGTCGGACGGTGCGGGTATTGCGGCATGACCCTGACAAAGTAGCGGCCGCGATTACGAGTATTATCCGGCGAGGACGCTAAGCATGGACGATACGATTTTGTTATTTGAAGACGAAGGGTATCGTTCGTTATTACCGTTGACGTATACACGTACCGCCGCCGACATTCGCTGTGGGATTTTTACGTTGCGTGAGCGGCTACATGCCCGTTATGGCACTGCTCCTGCGGCAATCACCCGAGGGTATTTGGCGGATGTGTTTGGAGTAGGGCGTTGGCCGTTACAACTGCTAAGTCGCAATGTGCCATTGTTGCTCGTCAATAGTCGTTTGGTTGATATTGATTGTTTGGCGGCATTACATGATGCGCCGCTGGGGACGATGCTGGTGAGCGATGATGCCAATACGGCTGCTGGTGGCGGCACACTGGTGGCTGCCCGGATTACCCCGGCACTGGCGAGTGCGGTATTTGGTGATTTGCTGGAACAGCACGGACAACGGGCGTTGCACGAATTACAACGGTTCTGTCAGGTTGTGACAGGGCGCCCGCTGATGTTGCAATTTCCTTGGGATATCGTCGATCATAATGCCATGATGATTGCGAGTGATGTGGATTTACTCGACCCGACGGTGTATATCCCGCTGTCCCAACATCCCCAGGCGGCTGCCTGCCATGTCCAGGCGAGTGAGCGTATTTTGGTGCATCCCCAGGCGCAATTTGAATCCCCAGTGGCGTTCGATGCGCGTGAGGGCCCGATTGTGATTGGGGCGGCGCGGATTGAGCCGTTTAGTGTGATTCAAGGACCGGTGGCGATTCATGACGGAGCCTTGATTTCGGGGGCACGGGTGCGGGCAGGTACGACCATTGGCCCAGTATGTCGGATTGGTGGTGAAATCGAGGCATCGGTGGTGCAAGGGTATAGCAACAAGCACCACGATGGTTTTTTTGGGCATTCGTATCTCGGCGAATGGGTCAATGTCGGGGCGATGACCACCACGAGTGACCTCAAAAACACGTATGGTACGATTAAAGTGACCTTGGATGGCTATGGGCAAGTGGATAGTGGTCGACTCAAACTGGGCTGTTTTTTGGCAGATCATGTGAAATTAGGCATTGGGGTGCATTTGAACGGTGGTGCAGTGGTTGCAACGGGGTCAAATATTTTTGGGATTCATTTTGCACCAAAAACAATCCCAGCCTTTACATGGGGTGGTGAGCGCTTCCGCGAATATCGGATTGATCGCATGATTGATGTATCCCGCAAGGTGATGGGGCGGCGGAAAATCACCTTGAGTACGGCGCAAGTCGCAATATTGCGCCATGTTTTTGCGATGACAAGTGCTGACCGCGGGATTGATCCCGATGATGCGCCGGCGTTTGATGCGTTGGCGGGTGAAGTCAGTTGGCGTGAATAATAGGTGTTTTGCGCTGGGATGATATAGGAGGAATCCATGCACGTCGTAGTAATCGGGGGCGGCAGTGGTTTGTTCCAGGCAATCAAGGCGATACGCCCAATCGCCCAACGGATATCAGTGATTGTGCCAACCTGTGGTGATGATGGTGCTGATGCGCTGATTCGGCGGTTGGGGCCATACCCAGGTGTGGCAGGGGTGGTAAATGTATTGTTGCAGGTAAGTCGAGACGCGGCGATGCAGCGGCTGATGCAACAGCAATTTCCACCATTGGGTACCCCATATGATCGTATTCCGTTTGGCATTTTGCAGTTGCTCGCGAGTGCCCAAAGCCTCGGGTCATTACCAGAGGCTATTGATGCATTGCGGCTCCAATTGCGTTGCGATATCGATGTGTTGATGGCTTGTGATACTCCGCATGATGTGGTGACACAGACGAGTGATGAGCGTACTTATCGTGGCACAAGTCAATTTGCGCAGCCGTTGTCTGCTCCCGTTCAAACAGTGTTGCTGGATCCACCGGTAGTGGCCAATCCAGTTGCCTTGAAAGTACTGCGGGTGGCGGATATGGTGTTAATTGCGCCAGGGAGTTTGTACCGTACTGTATTACCTGCATTATTACCCACCGGCATTGGCGAAACATTGCGTTCGCTGGCGGGCAAAGTGATTTGTTGTGGCGCATTGACGACGGTAAGTGGCCAGACGAATGCCTTCCGGGCTGTCGATTATGTGGCACGGATTGCGCGCGCTCTTGGGCGCGGGGCAATTGATGTGGCCCTGCTCAATAGTCATCAATATTCTTCGGCAGCCGTAGGACTCCTCAAGCAACACGATATGGCGCCGTTACGTTATGAATCGCATGATGCCCATGTCCTCAATGCGCTTGACATCCAACCTGTGGCGCGTGATATGTTGATTGATGAACAGGGACGCGCTCCGGGGATGTTGGCCAAATTGACAACGCATGACGAAGCCGAATTGCGCATGGGTGTGGTGACGGCCCAACGGGTTGGATAATTCTAGATTACCCCGCAATAAAAAATGTGGTGGAGTAGTGAGTAAAAGGAGCGATTTTCATGCACGATGTACGAATTGATCGTTTGGCCCAAGTATTGGTGCGCTATTCGTTGGATGCGCAACCGGGGCAGTTATTTCGGATTGTGGCACCGACGGCAGCGTCCCCGTTGATTAAAGCCGTCTACCGTGAAGCCATGTTTGCCGGCACAAATCCATTGATGCGCTTGACGATGGATGGACTCGACGAGATTTTTTATAAAAACGCCAATGGCGACCAACTCGATTTTGTGCCACAGTTGGCCCGAGACGAAATCGAGACGGTCGATTTGCATTTGTCGATTATCGCTGACGAAAACACGCGGGCGCTGAGTGGTGTCGATCCCAAAATGGTGGCACGCCGGCGGGCGGCCATGAGCCCTGTGCAAAAACGGATGATGGAACGATCGGCCAACGGTGATTTCCGCTGGTGTTTGACCTTGTTCCCCACTGCGGCCCAAGCCCAAGAAGCCGACATGTCGTTGAGTGATTATGCCGATTTTGTCTTTAAGGCGGGTAAACTCGATCAGACCGACCCGGTGGCAGCCTGGCAGGCGCAACGGGCCGAACAAGCGGGGATTGTGACGCGCCTCGAGGCGGCCGACCACATCCGGATTGTAGGCCCTGGCACTGACCTCAACTACTACGTCAAAGGGCGCTCTTGGGTGAATTGTGCTGGCGACCGCAACTTCCCCGATGGCGAAGTATTTACAGGACCGCACGAACAAAAAACCAACGGCGTGATTACCTACAGCTTCCCTGCCTTGTATATGGGGCGTGAGGTCACGGGGGTGCGCCTCGAATTTGCCGAAGGTAAGGTGGTCAAAGCCACTGCCGACAAAGGTGAAGAACTGTTACATTCGTTGCTTGATATGGACGAAGGGGCGCGCCGGCTGGGCGAAGTCGCTTTTGGGACTAATTATGGGATTCAGCGCTTTAGTCGCAATATTTTGTTTGATGAAAAAATCGG
>CANFUF010000016.1 GCA_947450095.1 Roseiflexaceae bacterium | reverse complement strand
TTTGCGGGGATTGATGACCCGGCCCTCGCACACGCCATCACCACCCTCGACGACACCTTGACCACACTTACTACCCACTACGACAGCCATCACGTCCAAAAACACGATAGTCAAGTCCACGTAGAGGCGCGTGTCGTCGAAACGATTTTGACGGAGACCGGCGCGGCCATGGAGCAAATCCGCACCCTCAACGCCTACATCTACTGCTTCGTCAGCACCAATTCCCGCGATGGGGTGGCTCAGGCCCGCCTGAGTGAATTACGTCAGCGCTTGGTGCGCTTTAGTCAGCTCAGCACCCGCCTAACGGCCTGGGCGGGCTGCCTCGATATCGCTAGCTTGGTGGCACAATCGGCAATTATTGCCAATCAGCAATTTATGCTCGAAGAAGCAGCCCGGCGGGCCCAACACCAAATGTCCCCCGAAGCCGAAGCCTTGGCCGCTGAGCTCAATGTGAGTGGTGGTGGAGCCTGGGCACGCTTGCATAGTAATTTGACATCACAACTCAGTGTCCAGTTTGATGGCAAAACCCAACCGATGAGTGCCGTCAGAGCCTTGGCGTACGACAGCGACAGCGAAACACGGCGGGCGGCCCATGATGCCGAAATCGCTACCTGGCAGGCTCAATCAATGCCCCTCGCCATGGCGATTAACGCCATCAAGGGCGAGGTCAATACCCTCGCCAAACGACGGGGCTTTGCTAGCCCGGTGGATATTTCGTTGCAGGACAATCGTATCGATCGCGCCACCCTCGATGCCATGATGGGGGCGGCCCACGACAGCTTCCCGCTGTTCCGGCGCTACCTCAAAGCCAAAGCTAAATTACTAGGCGCTGGTGCACAGTTGCCGTGGTACGACTTGTTTGCGCCGGTGACGACCGGTGGCAAAAGTTGGGAATACACCGAGGCCTGTGAGTTTGTAGCCACCCAATTCCACGCCTATTCGCCCCGTATGGGAGACTTTGCGCGGCGGGCCTTTGCCGAAGGCTGGGTCGATGCTGAGCCACGCATGGGCAAAGTGGACGGGGCGTTTTGTATTGGGTTGCAACACGACCAATCACGGGTGCTGATGAACTACAAGCCGTCGATTGGGAGCATCATGACGTTGGCGCACGAATTGGGACACGCCTACCACAACCTCAACCTCGCGAGCCAAACCCCACTCAACCGCGATACCCCGATGGCGCTAGCCGAAACAGCCAGTATTTTTTGTGAAACACTGACCCAAGCGGCGGCGCTGACCCATGCCGACACCACGGGCAAACTGGAGATTCTCGAATCGTCGTTGCAACGCTCGTGCCAAATCGTAGTCGACATTACCAGCCGCTATTTATTTGAAACCCGCCTGTTTGATCAACGCCAACAGCGCGAATTGTCGGCAGATGAACTGTGCGGGCTGATGACCCAAGCCCAAAAAGAAACCTATGGCGATGGGCTCCAAGAAGCGACGCTCCACCCCTATATGTGGGCGGTCAAAGGGCATTATTACAGCACGGGACGCTCGTTTTATAACTACCCCTACATGTTTGGCCAATTGTTTGGCACCGGGTTGTATACCTTGTACCGCAACGACCCCGGCAGTTTCACGCCACGCTACGATGCGCTCCTGAGTGGTACAGGACGAGCTGATGCGGCGACATTGGCCAAAACGATGGGCATCGACATTACCCAACGGGCGTTTTGGGAAGGGAGTTTGGCCGTAGTAGCCGATGAAGTGGCCCAATTCGAGGCCGTGGTGGCAGCGATACAGTAGGCACACGATACAAACCACCCTGTGGCGGGTTGTAACCCGCTACAGGGTGGTTTTTGAGAGCCCAGCGCACCACAGTGAATGTCTGTCGGCTTATTCACGACCGCGCCAGGAGTGTTTTCACAAAAAAAGAAGCATTACGCCATACTGGGGATAAGTACGATAGCTATTGATGCCATTTGGGTGTGGTGCTGCTGGATGGTGGCAGTGATGGCGGTGCGGATTGCATCACCTTGGGCAATGGTGAGGGTTGGCGGGATGGTGACTTCGAGTTCGCAAAGCAATTTGTGGCCATGCCAACGCACTCGCACTGCACTCACTTGTTGGACCTGAGCAACGGCGACGACGAGGGTGTGAATGTGAGCAACGAGGCTGGGGTCGACGGCATCCATCAAGCGATACCAAATCATTTTGCAGGCGTCAACGGCAATGACGGCGATGGTGATGCCGATGACCAGCCCGATGATGGGGTCGACGATGGGGTAGCCCAGCCAAGCGCCGCCCACCGCCACAAGCACGGCGAGGGAGGCAAAGCCATCGGTGCGCGTATGCAAGCCATCGGCGACCATGGTGGCAGAGCCAATCTGGCGGCCCACGCGGATTTGCATTGCGGCGATGGTTTCGTTGCCCACAAACCCCACTACTGCGGCCACGGCTACCCAACCGAGGTTGGAAAACGGCTCAGGGTGGAGGAAGCGGCTAATGGCCTCGTACAAGGTATAGCCGGCACTAAGGGTCAATGATGCAACCACCACAATCCCAGCGATGTCTTCGGCTTTGCCATAGCCGTAGGTGTAGCGGGTGGTGGCGACGCGGCGTGCCAGATAAAAGGCAAGGAGCAAGGGAATTTCGTTGACGGTGTCACCCAAATTGTGGACCATGTCGGCCAGCAGCGCAGTGCTATGGCTGATGGCCACTACGATTGCTTGCACGCCGGTGGTGAGGACGAGACCGAGGAGGGCCAACCATACGGTGCGGATGCCTTGAGTGGTAGCCATGGCGGGGTCATTGGCGGCTTGGGATTGATCGTGATAGCCATGGAAGTGAAAGAGGTGGCTGATTTTGCCCCAAATCCCCGATTCGTGGGAATGGGCGTGATCATCATGATTGTGGTCGTGGGAATGGGTCACTAATCCACCTGCGTTTCGTTTGGGGGGTAACCACACGAGGCACACGACAAATAGTACAATACGGGTACGATTTATGTGGCGCATGCAAATTATACAATAGCGCCATGCATGCCATCGCCGCAATCACACGATACAAAAAAGGGCTGTGCCATGAAAGCGACCGAAGCCAAGTTGCTTGACTTCCTCAAAAAAGCCCCCCAACTCATGATCCCCATTTACCAGCGCACCTATGGCTGGGGTGAACGTGAATGCCGGCAATTGTGGGACGATATCGTGCGCTGTGGCAGTAGCGACCACATCCCCGTGCATTTCATCGGCTCGATTGTCTATATATCGGCGGGATTGGGGACGGTCATCCATCAATCGCCGTTGTTAATTATTGATGGCCAACAGCGCCTGGCCACGATTTCGTTGTTGCTGGCTGCCATCAGCGAAATCATCGGCACGAGTGAACCACATACGGGCTTTAGCAAACGGCGCATCCGCAACTACTACTTGGTCAACCCCGAAGAAGAGGGGGAGCGCCACCCCAAGTTGTTGCTGTCACAGACGGATCGCGATTCGTTGATTGCGATTGTGACCCAGCGCCCATCGCCAGCCCAGGCGTCGGTGCAGATTCATGCCAACTATGCCTTGTTTGCGCAGTGGTTGGCCGACAGCAAAACGGATTTGGCGGTCATTTGTCGGGGTTTAGCCAAATTAGTGATTGTCGATATCGCGTTGACGCGTGATCAAGACAATCCGCAATTGATTTTCGAAAGTATGAATGCCACCGGCAAAGAGCTGAGCCAAGCTGATTTGATTCGTAATTTCGTGTTGATGGGGCTCGAACCTCCAATCCAAACCCGGCTGTATCACGATTATTGGCGTCCCATCGAGCATGATTTTGGTCAAGCGGCCTATAGCAGTCACTTCGATGCCTTTATGCGCTATTATCTGACGGTCAAAACGGGAGAATTACCAGCGATTAATGCCGTCTATGAGGCCTTCAAAGCCTATGTACGCAATATGCACCATGTGGATGGGAATGACCAACCGCAAATAATTGCCCTTGTGCAAGACGTCCGAGCCTATGCGCGCTACTATTGGGCGCTGGCCCTCGGCAACGAACCCGAACCGCAGCTCAACGAAGCCTTTGCAGATCTACGGGAACTCAAAGTCGAGGTGGTGTATCCGCTACTCTTGACGCTTTATCACGACTATCAAAATAGTTTGTTGGGGCTGGGTGAATTTTTGGCCTGTCTGCGCCTACTTGAAGCCTATATGTTCCGGCGCAGTGTGTGTGGCATCCCCAGCAATTCACTGAGCAATACGTTTATCACCCTCGCCCAGCGCATCGATACGACGCGCTACAGCGAAAGTATGCAGGCGTTGTTGGTGCTGCTCCCGTCGTACCGACGCTTCCCGTCGGACGATGAATTTGGGCATGAATTGCAACACCGCGACCTGTATAATTTTCGCCATCGCAGTTACTTGTTGCGCCGGCTGGAAAATCACCGTCGCCAAGAACGCATTTCGCTAGCAGAATACACGATTGAGCATGTGCTGCCGCAAAACCCGCAATTATCGGCGGCCTGGCGTGAGGCACTGGGGAGCGATTGGCACAATGTGCAACAACGGGTGGTACATACGTTGGGCAACTTGACGTTGACGCGCTACAACAGCGAATTCCGTGACCGCGCATTTAGCGACAAACGCGATATGCCCAGTGCCCCCGAAAAAGGATTGCGCTATAGTCCGCTCCACCTCAATGCCGACTTTGCCCAGCTCGAGAGCTGGAACGAAATCAGCATTATGCAACGAGCGGCCCGGCTGGCAGCCCGGGCGTTGACGGTGTGGCAGGCACCAGCGCTGGCACAAGCGGTGGTCGATCAGTACCGCACGCAACGCCCCAGCACCGCCTATAGCATCAACGACCATCCGGCGTTGTTGACCGCCACGCTCTATCCATTGTTTGATGCATTCCGCAAAGCAGTGCTGGCATTAGACCCATGTATCAGCGAAGAGTTTCGCAAACTTTATGTAGTCTACAAAGCCGAAAAAACGGTGGTGGATGTGATAGCGCTAAGTACTACACTAAAAATCACGCTCCACGCCCCCCATGATGCACTCTATGACCCATTACAACACTGCAAGCCAAATAGTACCCAACAAGAATCACAAATCATTGTATCAGCCAGCGACGATATGACCTATGTCGTAGAGCTCGTGCGCCAAGTACTCGAGATGCAAGTCAACGGCGAATAAACACCAACAGCCCCGCACGCGGTTGTACGCGTACGGGGCTGTTTTAGTAGTAGAAATTAGCGCATATTGGCAATTACGGCATCGGCAAATTCCGACGTTTTGACTTCGGTGGCACCGTCCATCAAGCGGGCGAAGTCGTACGTGACGACTTTGTCGCCGATGGTGCGTTCGATGGCGTCGACAATCATGTCGGCGGCTTCAATCCAGCCCATGTGGCGGAGCATCATGTCGCCGCTCAGCACCACGCTACAGGGATTGACTTTGTCGAGGTTGGCGTATTTGGGGGCGGTACCATGGGTCGCCTCAAAAATCGCATGCCCACTGACGTAGTTGATGTTACCACCAGGAGCGATACCGATACCACCCACTTGGGCGGCCAAGGCGTCACTCAGATAGTCACCGTTGAGGTTGAGGGTGGCGATGACGTCGAAGTCATCGGGGCGGGTCAATACTTGTTGCAAGGCGATGTCTGCAATAGCATCTTTGACCAAAATCCGACCACTAGCCAAGGCGGCTTTTTGTTCGGCGTTGGCTTCGGCTTCGCCTTTGGCGGCTTTGGTGCGTTCCCATTGGGCCCAGGTGTAGACTTTGTCGCCAAAAACTTGCTCAGCCAGCTCATAGCCCCAATCAAGGAAGGCACCTTCGGTGTACTTCATGATGTTGCCCTTGTGCACCAACGTCACGTTGCGGCGTTTGTGGGCAATGGCGTATTCGATGGCCGCAAAAATCAAGCGCTGTGAGCCAGTTTTGCTGACGGGCTTGATGCCCAAACCGACTTCGACAACGGCATTGTCGTTGCCGATGCGGCTGTTGTATTCCGCGGTTTTTTCTGACGTGCCAAAGCGGATTTTGGCGAAATCTTTGGGGAAGTTAGCCTGCAAAAATTCGAGCAATTTGGCGGCTTCGGGTGAGCCGGGGATGTATTCGATACCGGCATAGATATCTTCGGTGTTTTCACGGAAGATGACCATGTCGACTTTTTCGGGGTGGCGCACGGGGGAAGGCACACCGGTAAACCAGCGCACGGGGCGCAAGCAGACGTACAAATCGAGCATTTGACGCAAGGCCACGTTGAGGCTACGCATGCCTTTGCCGATGGGGGTAGTCAAGGGGCCTTTGATGCCAACGAGGTAATGATTGAAGGCTTCGACGGTAGCGTCGGGCAACCAATTACCGGTGGTGGTGAAGGCTTTTTCGCCGGCGAGCACTTCGAGCCATTCGATTTTGCGTTGGCCGTGGTAGGCTTTGGCGATGGCTGCATCGAAAATCCGCACGCTGGCACGCCAAATATCGGGGCCAGTACCGTCACCTTCGACATAGGGCACCACAGGATTGTTAGGCACATGTAATTTGCCGTTTTGGATGGTAATTGCTTCGCCGTTTTTGGCACGAAACTGGGTAATGTCGCTCATCTGGTCTTGCCTCGTATTCTTCAGGGGATGACGCGTACCAATCGGTACCAATACGCCAATACGATGATATCGAATGTGCGCCATTATACCACGAGTTATTAATAGCGAATGCTGAGTAACCCAAGCGTACTCCTCATGTATGCACAACCATCGCACCGGCAAAACTGCATATCGGCAGAGATTTCCTTAATTATTGAATATCAATGCATCAAATTCTCTTAATTTGCGCATCGTGCGTTTGACACAAACGCTACAAAGCGTATAATGACGGCGAGGAAAAACTGCCTACTGTCGACGACTGTCTTTTTTATCGAGGACGTGACCATGCTCGCTGCATACGTACCGATTCTAGCGATGTTGGGTATTGCCCTATTCATCGCCGTGTTTGTCATCACCCTATCGCGTTTTTTGGGGCCGGCCAAGCCGACCGTACGCAAACTGGCTCCGTATGAATCGGGGATGGAACCCATCGGCGAAGCGAATCATCGCTTCCCCATCAAATTCAATTTGGTGGCGATGATTTTCATTTTGTTTGACATCGAAGTCATCTTCTTCTTCCCCTATGCCTTGGTCTATCGCCAATTAGGTGTGCCAGGGTTGTACGAAATGGGGAGCTTCGTATTGGTGTTGCTCGTCGGTCTCGTGTATATCTGGAAAAAGGGAGCGCTCACATGGGAATAGAAACCAAAGCCGGCGATATGGGCGTCGTCACCACCTCACTCGAGACAATGGTGAACTGGGGTCGTACCAACGCCATGTGGCCACTCTTGTTTGGTTTGGCTTGTTGTGCCATCGAAATGATGGGCGCCCAAGGCTCCAACTACGACTTGTCACGATTCGGGATGGAAATCAACCGGGCCTCGCCTCGCCAAGCCGACCTCATCATTGTGGCCGGTCGCGTGTCGCGCAAAATGGCTCCAGTGATTCGCCGTCTCTACGATCAAATGTCCAACCCCAAGTGGGTCATTGCCATGGGTGACTGCGCCTCATGTGGTGGCGTGTTTAACAACTACGCCATCGTGCAAGGGGTCGACGAAGTCATCCCCGTCGATGTATATGTCGCCGGTTGCCCACCCCGCCCCGAGGCTCTGATCGATGGCATCATGCAGTTGCACAGCAAAGTCGAACGCATGAAGCTAGACGGCTCGCTCCGTGAGCGCGCGCCGATTCATGTGTAAACGAGGTTTGTAAACTATGGATAATGCAACGGTTATCGAGCGCCTCCAAGCCGAGTTTGGTGACAAAATCGGCCCGGTGAGTAGCATGCTCAGTGGCGAAGCCACCATCAACGTACCGCGTGAGCAGATTGTCGCTGTGGCGCAGTTTTTGCGTGACGACAGTGCCCTCGCCTACAACTTCCTCGAAAACTTGTGTGGCGTCGATTATCTCGGCCGCCAACCACGCTTCGAAGTGGTCTATCACCTGTTGTCACATGCCAATCGTCATCGCATCTGCCTCAAAGTGGGCATCACCGAAAAAGACATTCATGTGCCAACCTTGACCGGGTTGTGGCAAACCGCCAACTACCAAGAACGCGAAGCCTACGACATGTTTGGGATTATTTTTGATGGTCACCCAGCGTTGGAGCGCATTTTGATGCCTGACGACTGGTCGGGCTTCCCCCAACGCAAAGACGTCCCACTCGGATACGAGGAAGTGGCGTTCAGCAACACCGAAGCGCAAATCTCCGCACGCAAACCCTTTGCCGAAGAATAATCGGCGTTGGCGCAAGAGGGAATTATGACAATTATTGACCATAGCTTGTCGGTGCCATCACCGCATAGCATCACTGATCCGGCCTTAGCCGGCAAAACCAACACCATGGTGCTCAACATGGGGCCACATCACCCTAGCACCCATGGTGTGTTGCGCCTCGTGGTCGAACTCGACGGCGAAACTGTCGTCAACGTCGCCCCCGACGTCGGCTTTTTGCATACCGGCATCGAAAAAAACATGGAGTTCAAGACCTACCAGCAAGCGGTGGTCATGACCGACCGCACCGATTACCTGGCACCGCTGTCAAACAACCTCAGCTATGTGCTGGCCGTCGAAAAACTGCTAGGCGTCGATATCCCCGAACGCCCCACCGTGGCGCGCGTGTTGCTGGTCGAATTGCAACGCATCTCCAGCCACTTGGTGTGGCTAAGCTCACACGCCTTGGACTTGGCTGCCATGAGTGTCTTTTTGTATGGCTTCCGCGAACGCGAACAAATCCTCGACATCTTCGAAATGGTGTCAGGGGCGCGTTTGATGACCAGCTACTTCCGCGTAGGCGGGCTGGCCTATGATTTGCCCAATGACTTTTTGCCTACCGTCAAAGCGTTGCTCGACATTATGCCGAGCCGCATCGACGAGTACGAATCGTTGTTGACCAACAACATCATCTGGCAAGAACGCACCATGGGCGTCGGGGCCATCGATAGCGCAGCCGCCATCCAATACGGCTTGACCGGCCCTGGTCTGCGTGCCACCGGCGTGGCCTGGGACTTGCGCAAAGATATGCCCTATTGTGGCTACGAAACGTATGATTTCAACGTCCCCATCGCCCAAAACGGCGACATCTATGACCGCTATTTGGTGCGTATGGCCGAAATGCGCGAGAGTGTCAGCATTGCCCGCCAAGCCTGGCAACGCCTCAGCGACATGGGTCCTGGCGTATTCCAGACCAACAACCGCAAAGTATCACCCCCACCCAAAACCGAAATCACCCATAGCATGGAATCACTCATCCACCACTTCAAGTTGTGGACCGAGGGTTTCAAGCCACCTCGTGGCGATGCCATGGCGGCCATCGAATCACCCCGTGGTGAATTGGCCACCTATATCGTCAGCGACGGCGGCCCCAAGCCCTACCGCGTGCATATGCGCACCCCGTCATTCATCAACCTGCAATCCTTGCCACACATGGCCAAAGGACAATTGATGGCTGACTTGGTCGCCTTGATTGCCTCGCTTGACCCCGTGCTCGGAGAAGTGGATCGCTAAGCGGCATAGACCGCCCAGAGTGTAGGACAATGTCATGTCACTTCGTCAACAACACGGTGCCGAGATTGATGCAATCTTGGCCCGCTACCCCCAAAAAAAGAGCGCGATTCTCGCACTGCTCTACGTCGCCCAAGATACCTATGGCCGCCTCACCGATGAAGCCATCCGGGAAGTCGCCACCATCATCGACGTGCCCCCCACCGATGTCTTTGAAGTGGTCGGGTTTTATACCCTGCTCTACGATGACAAGGTCGGCAAAGTAGTCCTCCAAGTCTGCGACGACGTTCCCTGTGCCTTTTGTGGTGCCGAAGAACTCGTCAGCACGCTCGAAAACAAGTTGGGCATCCAATGTGAGCAAACCACTCCCGACGGCATGTTTACCTTGCAACGGGTCAAGTGTTTGGCTGATTGTAACCGCGCACCATTGCTCCAAGCCAACCTGGACTACTACCGCAACCTCGATACCCCCGAGAAAGTCGACGAGCTATTGACGCAATTGCGCGAACGCATCGCCAAAAACGATCGCATCAGCATTTCCGGACGTCTCGCCGAAATCTAGGCTCACCAACATGAATCCCCCCACACCGTCGTAACGGTGTGGGGGGATTTGTTTGCCGGCGATTATTCCAACGTACCGCCAAAGGTATCGTGAATATCTTGGTACGACAAATTAACGACGGCAATCATGTAAGCCACCGACGAAAGCAATTCCTCGGCTTGCATATTGTCGCCAAACATACCATGCTCGAGGTAAATGTCAGTGAGCTTGGGGTCTTCGGCATGATTATCGTTGCAGGCGACGCGGCACAAGTAATCGGTTTGGGCTTCGGTGGCAACCCATTTGTACAAGGCTGGCGTACGGGGCACGTCCCATACCATGGGGGCGTAGATCTTGACCAAAATGTCGTTGCCCTGTTTGATTTGGGCACCAAATTCTTCGATGCTTACATAGCACAAAGTGCCATCTTGATCGACACAGATATCGCCTTCTTCGTCAATCTCGGCACCGAGGGGGGCCAAATACTTCAAGGCCAACGCAGTCACTTGAGCAACAGTAGGCATCTTTTTTCCTTCATCACGAAACATAATTCCACTACTATCAAACCATAACAAGCTAATATTGTCAATGTTTTTTAAGCGAAAAATCTATTCAAAAAACATTTTGTATGTGCAAATAATTTACGTATTTAAGAGCTTGTTAAGGTACGCAAAGGCGCAGGCATGGCAGCGAGTTTGGTGAGGGCATAGGCAATATCAGCGCAGGTCAATTGACGTAGGGCATCTGCGGGATAGCTACCATCGACGAATTCGCGCAGCGCCATACTCGTGAACGCGTGTTCCCACAACGAGCGCACATAGCGGGCGTTGCCGTATTCACCGGTGGTAAAGACCTGCCCGAGTTGCGTGGTGAGGTACTCAAGTGCCTCGGGCGTCAGCGTAATCCCATAATGCGCAATAATATTGGTGAAAATCTGGCCTAATTCAGCCGGGACGTAATCAGGAAAGTCAATATAGGTAGTCATGCGGCTACGCAGACCGGGGTTGACATTAATCAAGGCCCGCATTTCGTCACGGTAGCCGGCCATGATGACGACGAGGTCATCGCGATAGTTTTCCATCAATTGGACAAGGGTAGACAATGCTTCGTGGCCGTAGTCGCTTTCGTGGTGGGGCATCAAGGCATAGGCTTCATCGATAAACAGCACGCCGCCACGAGCCTGGTTAACGACTTCTTGGACTTTGGGGGCGGTTTGGCCAATAAACTGCCCAATCAAATCGGCCCGCGAGACCTCGATAAAGCTGGTGGTGGGCAACACATTAATCGCCGCATAGAGTTCACCCACATAGCGCGCTACAGTAGTTTTGCCTGTCCCAGGTGCGCCAGTAAAGACCAAATGCTTGCTAAAGACGGCGGGGGTCCCACGGGCGGCGAGCAGAGACATGGCTTGTTGGCGCGCCACGATTTCACGCACGGCTTGCTTGACCGTGGTCAGTCCGATGAGGGCATCGAGGTCTGCAAAAATCTCAGTTACGCTCCGGCGCACCGGCGTTGCGGGGATTGGTGGCGCTGGTGGCGCTGGTGGCGCTGGTGGCGCAGTGATATCAATCGATTCGCCCGCCACTAGGCGCTGGTAGGTTTGTTGGAGCCAGGCAATCGTAGTGTCGTCATCAGTTAATTGGTCGAGGGCGAATTGGGCGGCTTCACTAAAGGTAGGATTGGTTTTGGTTTTGTGCGCGGGAGGCACATAGTCCAATACTTGCGCCAGCGAGATGCGATCGCGGATGAGATTGTCGTACATCTGCACCACCGCAAGCACTACATGGATGGTGTCAACGGTGGTGGCACCCCGATTCACGGCAATGGTATAAGCGACAACTGCAATATCGGCACGGGTCATCATGCCCCCCCTTTTCATCAGTGAGACGGTGCGCCACAGCGCAGCTTAGCCCAGCTTGGCCTGTAAATCACTTTTGACATAGTCTTCGATTTCACGGCGGAGCAAGGTGGCGTTTTCTTTGGTGAGGGTCAATTGCATCAACAAATAGACGGCAATGACATTGCCTCCATTCGACACAAAGTGATTGAAGCCTTGGTTTGCGGTAACGGCGATTGTTTTGGGAACCACTCCTATCACCTGCCAGCCGTTGAGCCCCGCCAATTGGGTCGGGCCAATGGCAAAATTCGGAATCGTGTTTTGAATACCAGCCAATACCGAATCGACGCCAACTTGGATAGTTTTGTACAAAAAAATCGGCGGGGATTGGTTGGCGCGTTGGATGATTGCCTCGACTTGGCGTTGGATGCGTGGGTCTGTCATAAAGCCTCCTCTGTGGTCATACGATAGGTTGGTTGCGGTGGGGCCGGTTGGAAACAGGCGTGGGTGACGATCGTCACCGTCACGTATGACGGACTACTAGTCACAATCAGTTGCAACGCCGCGGTCAATACCGCCGGTTCAACCCCTACCCGCGCATTGATGATGACATCGGCGGTGGTGGTGGGGATTTGGCGCGGTACCACATCCCAGCTAGGGGGATATCCCGTCCCCGTCACACTCACTTTGGCGCTGGTTTGGGCAGTGTGGGCATGCATTTTGAGGTGGGCAATCGCCGCTCCTTCGGTCAACAAGGCCCGGTCAAATAGATACAATGCACCCGTCAGCCAACTTTCGATCAAAAACGGCCGGGTGGCGGTCAGGCGCAACGTGGCGTTGAGCCAACCGAGAGCGGCTTCGGCTTCGGCATAGCGAACATAATCAATATCGAGGGCACGGGGCGAAGTAACGCCACTCAACACTACATCAAGCCAGCGGACGATACTCGCGTCGTCATGTGCCGAAACAGCCAAAATAGGCCGGTCAGGGTAGCGTTGCTGGAGCACCTGTTGTTGTGCGGTGAGCGCGAGCGGCGATAGCGTATCGGCCTTGGTAACCACAATCAGCTCTGCTTCGGCTAACTGTTGTTGGTGCAGGTAGTGGACCGCCGCCACAAATCCTTGTAAATCACGCTGTGGGTCAAGCAATATGGTCAAGGGGGCGATTTGGAGCGTATCGGCATGAAAGGCGCGCAGGGGGCGGATGACCGTCGCCGCTAAATCGGTACAGCTCCCCACTGGCTCCGCCAAAATCACGTCGGGAGCAATGGTCTGTTGCAGGTGTGCAATCGCCACTTGTAAATCAGCAAAGCGACAACAGAAACAGCCGCCGCTTACTTCAACCACAGGCAATTGATTCGTTTGGGCAAGAGCGGTGTCGACAATGTCGCCAGCTTGGTCATTGGTGATAAGCCCGACGCGCAAGCCCCGTTGCTGGAGCAATTGTGCGGCCCGTTGGATGAGGGTGGTTTTGCCGGTGCCAAGGAAGCCACCTACCAAAATAAGTTGAGTCTGTGCCATACTGTTGCCCTTTGTGCATATGTAGTAGCACGATTGTACCCCTTTTTGCACGATACACCTAATCGAACAATATCTGCACCAGTGGGTTTCGCGATGAATAAATGCTCTTGTTTTTTTAAAAAAATGCGTGAGGCGCGTTCGTGAATTGGCGCATGGTACGCTGGTCATGGTGCGCAGGTTTATTTTCAATAAATTGCAAATCATGCTATATTATTACTACTGTTTGTAGTTTTATGTATTTGCAGCGTATCAAAATCATACATACGCTGGTATGTATAAACGATGTAGGAATAGAAGAGTACGATATGCGCACCTACTCATACATCACAATCATCTGTATCATGCTACTCATGCTATTTGGTGGCGCCGCGATGATCCCAACGGCGACCATCAATGCGAGTGGCACCGTAGTCACACAACACACCCAAGGATTAATCAAACGATCACGCACCATGACTCAGGCCTATCGGCAGGCGACACACCACACGCAACAACGTGCATTTAATGGGGTGCTCAATGTAATAACAAGTTGGGGAGACGACACCGCAAGTCGTGCCACCCTAGACAGTAGCAACATCCAAACGATTGTGACTGGTGGAGCACATCATCTTGCCATTAATATTGACGGCTCAGTCGTTGGTTGGGGAAGTAATACGAAGGGGCAATTAACTATCCCAGTGGCATTAGTAAATGCCCAAGACGAGACAGTCCAACTCGCCGCAGGTGACCTCCATAGTGCCGCACTCATCAATAGTTATGACAATGAAGGCATAAAACACACGTTGGTCAAAGTCTGGGGAGATAACAGCAAAGGTCAGTTATCTGTCCCTGCCAAGCTTATCAATGATAGCGCCACCCCATTAGCAATAGCTGCCGGAGCCAATCACACCATCGCCTATAGCACTGAATATGACACTACCTCCGGAAGCGAAATCCTGACGGTAGAGAGTTGGGGTAACAACAGTACATCGAGTGTCCCAAGCGCACTCCGGCCGATTGATCCACTGCGTGATGGCGTGCAACAACTGATGGCCAATGGAAACCATAATGCGGTGTTGTTTGGTGACGGGGGAATCTACGAATGGTATACCACGGGGAGTTATACCGCGCACCTTGCCAATCAAACCACGCGCTACACCAAAATTGCCGTTGGAGAAAATCACCTTCTCGCTATCACTGCAGACAAGACATTAGTCGGCTGGGGAGATAATAGCAAAAATCAACTAAATATTCCTGCCGGCATTACGTGTTGGGATGATGTCGTATCGGGGAATAATCATGTGATTGCGATTGATTGTACCGGTACTGTATATGCCTGGGGTGATAATACAAAAGGGCAAACTACCATCCCCACGATCGTGAGTGCACATATTAGTACCCGTACACAGTTCGTAGCGCATGGAGATCATACAGTATTGCTGTATCAAGTCGAACCCACCTATGAGTTAGTGCGATGGGGAAGCAATAACAATGATCTACCCACGATTCGCACCGGCATTCAATATATGACTGCAGGTGTAAATCATGCCATGGCAATTATTTCAGACTCAACAGTGATTGCATGGGGTGACAATAGCGAAGGACAATCGACGGTACCAAGTACATTAACTGATGCCTATAGCTTGGCCAACGGCACCTATCATTCGCTCGTACTTGATAACGCTGGTACGATTTGGGGATGGGGAAGTAATAAATCAGGGCAATTAAATATCCCATCGAATTTGGGGCAAATAATTGACATTGCTGCGGGACGTGATTTCAGTATTGCCTATTCAATGACTGATACCGGTGCAGTTGATGACGGGGGGAATCCAATATTAACAGATACGGTTACCTTATGGGGAGGGAATTCCAAAAAAACACTCCCTATAAATGAATTAAAAAATATCATATCGGTGAAGTGTTACGATAATCACTGTGCAGCCATGGTTGCAGGGACTGTTACCGTTGCTGGCACCGCAATCCCACAAAGTTATTTAGTCGATTGGGTGTACACCAACGACGCTACTGGCGCCAAAACAGTCACCATTCACAAGCCTATCAATAGTGACTATAGCTACCTCGATTATGCGGTCGGGGCAAGCCATACGCTCGTCGTCCAATTGTATAATCACAATGACACGTATATAACCAAAATCATTGGTTTCTTGAATCCAGGTGCAAGTAATGTCGGACAAATAGCCGACCAAATCGTCCCCGCAGATACCGATATCAGCATGCTTTCTGCAGGAGCAACACATAGTCTGTTATTAACCACTGATGACACACTCACGATTTGGGGAAGTAATACGGCCAACGAACGAATCGTACCAAATTATTTAGCCGACATTATTAGTATCGCTGCAGGAAGCAACTACAATTTGGCAATGGCATTTATTGATGATTCACAGCTACCAACCGCTACCGCCACCGCCACGGTGACACGCACGGCAACGGTAAGCAAAACTCCAACAATCACGAAGTCTGCCACCAGCACCAAATCTGTCACCAACACGCGGAGTAATACCGCAACCCGCACCAATACGGCAACCATGACCGCCACCCGCACCAAAACAACAACCCAAACACCCACGGCTACCCGGACCAAAACCAGTACAGCGACTGCCAGCAAAACAATTACCTTATCAGCAACACGTACCTCCACCAGAACACCGACTCCAAGCAAAACACCACGTCCGTAATACCAACACAGCAACAGGAGGATGAGCGCATTGTGATGCGCTCATCCTCCTGTTGCTGCTATCTGATGGTTATAACAAGCTTTCAGATTCGGTGCTACACAACATCGTCAAGACCGCTTTGTGGGCATGCAAACGATTTTCGGCTTGATCAAACACAATCGAGCTCGCCCCATCAGCAACCTCAGCGGTGACTTCTTCGCCACGATGCATGGGCAGACAATGCATAAATTTGACCCCTGGTCGCGCCGCACTCATGAGTTTGGCGGTGACTTGATATGGTTCAAGGGCGTGAACTCGCTCAGGGACATCGGTTTGGCCCATACTCACCCACACATCGGTGTAGATGATGTCTGCATTAGCGACGGCTTCGTAGGGGTCTGAAGTAATCAATACTTCGGTTTCGTTTTGGGCGGCAAGTGCGCGGGCTTCTTTGACAATCATGGCATCTGGGGCATAGTGTGCCGGGGTCGCCACGGCGATATCCATGCCGGCTAATGGTGCGGCGTGCAACAGTGAATGCACCATGTTGTTGCCATCACCGACATAGGCAAAGCGCACGCCACGCGTACCACCACAATGCTCTTTGATTGTCAACAAGTCCGCCAGGGTCTGGGTGGGATGATGCATGTCACAGAGACCGTTGATGACGGGGATGCGTGAGGCATCGGCCATTTCGGTGAGGACAGAGTGGGCAAATACCCGGGCCATCATCACATGCACGTAGCGTTCGAGGACACGGGCGGTGTCGGCGATGGTTTCACCACGTGAGAGTTGCATGTCGTTGGAACTCAAAAACATGGCATGTCCACCGAGCTGCGTCATACCTACTTCAAATGCGCCGCGGGTGCGGGTCGATGGCTTAAAAAACATCATCGCCAAGATTTTGCCGGCGAGCAAAGAATGGGGAACCCCACGCCGTAATCGGCCTTTGAGGGTCAACCCAACCGTTACCAAATCGGCGACTTCAGCCGAGGTCAGGTCGTTCATTTTGAGCAAATCGCGCCCATACAAAGAATGCATATTCCCCCCGTATAAATTACGAAATCAGCGTCATTGCACTCATGCCCGTCAATCAAACACTGCGGGCAAGGTTGGGTCATCATAGTAGGCAAAAAACAAATCAATCAAGTGTGGTTGGATGCGGTCAAGCGACAATGGTGGGATTTGTTGGCGATCAAACCACGCCACTGCACTTGTTTCGGATGACGGTGACGCCACCCCCGCCACCACTTCACACAGAAAATAGATGTTGTAGACATGCCATGGAATGGCGGGGTGGCCTTGTTTATCGCGGTCAAGTACCCCGATGAGGCGGGTTACCCGCACATCGTAGCCCGATTCTTCGGCCACTTCGCGGATGGCCACTTGTGACGGCGCGTCCCCCACATCGGTCCAGCCTCCCGGCGGCGTCCAACCGCCATCGGCAGTTTCGCGCACCAACAACAACCGCCCCTCATCATCAAATACCACTGCCCGCACCCCAACTTTGGGGGTAGCGTAGCCGTGTTGTTCGGCAAATAACGTTTGGACCGTCGCAATATCGCCATCGGTACTGCTTGCAACCATCATCTGAGCAGCGATTTCTTGCAGTGCTTGATAGCGCTCGTGGTCATAAGAGTCACGGCCATAGGTTAATCCGCTCTGGGCTAACGCTTGAATCCGGCGCGCCCACGTCAATAACTGGGGAATCATAGTGTTATCCTCCGGTTATCCACGCGTTATCCACAGACTATCCCCAATTATGCCATACAAGCTTGGGCAGCAGCCAATTGCGCCGCGACCGCTTGATGCCCGGTAGCGCCGGGTACGGTGCGGGCTGCCACGGAGGCGGCCATGCTAAAGCATCCCAGCACATCCGCAGCAAATGTAGGGTCAATCGATTGGAAGTCGGTAAGCGCCAATTGCGATATTTTGACACCGCGCTCTTCGCTGAGGCGCACCAACTGTCCAACCACTTTGTGGGCGGTACGAAAGGGCACGCCACGGTCAACCAAGTAATCGGCCACATCGGTGGCGAGCATCGCTTCATCGAGGCCACGAAGCAAGGCAGCCTGATTAAACTTGGCCGTGGCCGTGGCTCCCGCAACGACAGGAAGCAGGATTTCGATAGTACGGGCAGCATCAAACAATGGCTCTTTGTCTTCTTGAAGATCTTTGTTGTAGGCCGATGGCAGTCCTTTGAGCACCGTCAAAATCGTCATCAAGCTCCCGACCAAACGACCCGATTTGCCCCGAGCCAACTCAAACGAGTCGGGGTTTTTCTTTTGGGGCATTAGGCTTGAACCGGTCGAATAGGCGTCAGCAAGGGTCACAAAGCCATATTCAGCGCTCGAATAAAAGACCATATCCTCGGCCAAACGACTAATGTGCACACCAATCATGGCAGTGGTAAAGAGGTACTCGGCGATGAAATCACGATCACTGATGGCATCGACGCTATTGGCCGAAATCCCCAGCATGCCCAGTTCACTTGCAATCGCATGGCGATCGACTTTGAGGGGAGTACCAGCGATGGCACCGGATCCGAGTGGCAAAATTGCCGTGCGTTTGGCACAATCGGCCAAGCGTTCGCGGTCACGTTGCAATGGCCAAAAATGCGACAGCAACCAATGGGCCAACAAAATCGGTTGGGCCCGTTGCACGTGAGTATAGCCAGGGATAATCAAATCACCCGCCGCTACCGCTTGGTCAATCAAGGCCTGTTGCACCATCTGCACGGCGGCATCGGCGCGGGTGATGGCGCTCATCGTCCACAAACGGATGTCGGTGGCAACTTGGTCGTTGCGGCTCCGCCCCGTATGAAGCTTGCCAGCGACGGCACCCACGACTTCGCCCAAACGACGCTCGACCGCAGAGTGAATATCTTCATCGGCGGTTTTGACGGGGAAGGCCCCACTGGCGAATTCGTCGTAAACGATTTGGAGCCCACGTAACAATTCATCGCGCTCAGTAGCAGTAATCACGCCAGCCGCACAAATTTGCCGAGCCCAGGCCATACTCCCGGTGATATCTTCGGCCCACATGGTACGATCAAACGGAAATGAGTTATTCAGCTCAGCCATCAACGCATCAATACCGGCACTAAAACGTCCACCCCACATAATGAGCCTCCTCTACCGTTTCGAAATACAGATTAATAAATTAACGTCAGTGGCAATGAAATTGTTTGCACATCCCATTGATTGTTGGTGACTTGGAGATTCGCCAAGACGACACGCTGACGATGGACACTCACAAACAATAATTGATAGCGACCGTCAGCAATTGGTGCAAATTGGGCAATGCTCAATTGTACATCACCGGCAGTCTCAATTGGTATCGTCACCGCTTGGCCGGTGGCGGCCACAATGCCTTGTAACAATAGGCTTCCCTGTACCCCACGAATGGCCATAGTGGTATTGGTCGCAGTAATATCTATTTGCATCGGCAAACTTTGCAGGGGCGGAAGCGCTACATGTCCGACAAATGCGCGCAAACGAACCAATACGGCCGATGTTGCATCTACTTTGACCCGCTCTGATTGACCATGATGCATCCGCAACAGCATAATTTGGGCACCCGCCGGCCACTGTTGATCGCCACGAGTTTGTGGTTGCAAAAACGCACCGTCAATCGCAACAGTCGCATCAGCGTCAGTTAATGTACACCACGGTAATCCATTTATCAATAATTGGTTTTGCAACGAAAAAGTGACAGTAATTTCACTGGTTGCCATTGGAAGCGTACGAATACCTTGTAAGCTGGGGGGACGTGCCAGTAGTTTTGCTTGACCATCTGTCGCAATCGTATCAACAGGGGTCAAACCATATGCCTCTGGTTCTTCGTCTTTCCCGATCAACACGTGGGTCGGGAGTATATCACTTGCAGGCAATGCCGCATAAAACCGTTCACGTTGCGCCCCAGTCACCGCCACACCATGGTCACGCCAATAGCGCACCATCCCCACCGCAACCAAGTCTGAGAGCCGTTGATCGGCACTCATCAATACCGTATTTGCATTCGTCAGTGTTGGTTGGGTTAATAAAGTCGGGGCTACGGCATATGCGGTACTCTCGGCATCACTGTAGATTTTTTGTAGGTCGGGACTGGCGGCGAATTTGGTTTCAATAACAGCCAATGAGGCTGGCTTGTATTGGCTACGATGAATGATGATCGTATCGAGGCCAGCAGCGCGTAAGCGCGCCAACACATCGGGCCGGGGTAAATGTTGGGCATCGCGGGCAATTAACGTGATACTCGCAGGAATCACGCCACTATACCCTGTCAACAAACGTTGACCATGGATGGTTTGCCAGAGCTGGCGATTACCCATTTGGGCACTATCGCCGCCGGCATTCATCGGCAATTCGAGCACTGCTTGGCGGGGTGGTTGTGTTGCAAGCCATTGGTAGACCGCTGGTGCCGTCGCCATAATAGGGGCATTTTGCATGTCTAATCGTGGCAACGGTAATTCGACGAATACCAACAGACTTACCGCTATCATCAGCCAGCGGCGTTGGAAGATGGGTTGGATGGTCATTACATGCCCCGCCAATGCCGCCAACGCCAAGGTCACCAACCACCCCCAGCGGGCGGGCACCCGCAAGGCATCAAACCCCGGCACAATCCGCGCCAATACGGCATATACGGGAAAAAACACCGGTGTACCACCATCGACGACACGCCATTGCGTCCCCATCGCCAACATCAATCCCAAGGCGGCGACAATGGCCCAAAAGCGTTGGGCCGGTACTGTTTGGCGCACAAATCCCCAACCACCAACCACCGCCAAAAACAACCCTGGCCCCAAAATTAATTCAGCACGGTCATGGAGTAGGTCACCAAATACCCAATTCCACATGCGGGAATCGGGGGTGACGGCAATAAATGCATGCAGGGGTGCCGACCAATTCGTCATTTCGCTGGTGGTACGACTCACTGCAGTCATTTGTTGGACGGCGCGATACGGCCAGCCCAATGCCAATGCAGCAAACGCGAGGATAGCGAATACGAACCCAATCCGCACCACATCCCAGCTCACCAGCCGGCGTGTATCACGCCAACTCTGCCAGAGTCGCAATAGTCCCAGCACCCCGAGGACACATACCATCATATACATGTGGTAAATGCTCACACTCACGGCATACAGCATCACACCGACCACGCCAACGAGATAGCGATTGAACCAGCGTGGGTGCGCCAACGTTCGTTGCAACCACCACAACGCCAACGGCAATAGCATGGTCTGGAGCATCTGCAGGTGATAGATGTGCGCCATTCGAAACGGCGCAAAAGTCATCGCAATCACCACCAGCAATGCTGGCCAAGGAGCGACCTGCTCGAATCGCAATAACTCCCACAGCGCCCAGGCCGTCACTACAAACGACGCCATAATCAATAGATTAAGGACTGCGGCCAGTGGAACCCCAACCCACACCAATGGCGCCACCACCACGCCAAGAAGCAGCATGTGATCACTAAACGCAAGTGTGGTCGGGTAGGGATAAAAAATCGGCGCATCAAAAAGATGCATCGGGTTGGTATGCAGGGCAGTGGTAATCCACCACAATGTCCAGTAGTGGAGTTGGGTGTCGGGGTTACGCAATATATGGGTGCTGAATTGCGGCCACATATCACGCAACACCACCGCAGTAATCAACACGACGATGCTCATCGCAATCGTGCGTTGCCGCGTTGGTTCACTAAATTGCGCAAAACGTTGGCGTAGCCCGACAATTATCTGCATGGGGCAAATTCAACCATATATCGTCCCCCGGGGCGGCTTCAGCCGCCCCGGGGGACCGGCGATTTACGTGGTGTAATGGGCGTTGACTTCGACGTATTCTTTGCTGAAGTCACAGGTCCAGACCGTCGTCGTCGCATCACCGAGTCCCAAATCGAGGGTAATAAAGACATCCTCGCGTTTGAGCAGATTTGAGGCCGCATTAAGATCTGCCACCAGTGGCATACCTGCTGCCACGAGACGGATTTGCTCAGCACCCAAGCCAAAATCGAGGGTCAAGGTGTCGGGGTCAATCTCGGCGCCACTATACCCCGCCGCACACACCACCCGCCCCCAGTTGGGATCATTGCCGTGGATGGCGGTTTTGACCAGTGGCGAGCAAGCAATACTATCCGCCACGCGGTGCGCCATTTGGGCGTGCGCCGCGCCGGTAACGCGGATTTCTACCAGTTTGGTCGCCCCTTCACCATCGCGGGCGATTTTTTTAGCTAAATCAACACAAACAACTCGCAACAACGCCACAAAATCGGCCAGCTCACTATCGGTAATCGTCACCCCAGCTACCCCTGACGCCAACAACAGCACCGTGTCGTTGGTGCTCATATCGCCATCGACACTAATCCGATTGAAGCTCATATCAGCGACAGACTTGAGAGCAGTGTGGAGCAGTTCGGGGGCAACCTGGGCATCGGTGGTGATAATCGACAACATCGTTGCCATCCCTGGGTGAATCATGCCGGCCCCTTTGGCCATCCCAGCCACCGTGACGGTGCGACCGGCAATCACGCCAGTAGCACTCGATGTCTTGGGTTTGGTGTCAGTGGTCATGATGGCGCGTGAGGCGAGGTTGGCTTCACGGGTCCAGCTGGTCGGCACCAATTGGGCAATCCCACTAGCGACTTTAGTCATATCGAGTTGGCGCCCAATCACGCCAGTTGACAGCACCAATACTTGATCGGCGCGGGCACCAACCACATCGGCGGCGAGGGCGGCCATCTGCCGAGTATTCACCTTGCCCTCGTCCCCCGTACAGGCGTTGGCACACCCGGCGTTGGCGATGATTGCACGCATTTGGCCAGCCGATTGACTGAGCACTTCACGGTCATACAACACGGGCGCTGCTTTGACGCGATTGGTGGTAAAAACCCCAGCGGCGCTACAAGGGGCATCGGCCACAATCAAGGTCAAATCGAGCGCACCGTCTTTTTTCAGGCCACAAGCCGTCGCCGCGGTACGAAAACCAGGGGCTAAGGTGAATACGTCGTGCATTTGTTTACTTCCCGTCCACCAAGGCTTGCACCTTCATGGGCAAACCAAAAATCTTGATGAAGCCCTCTGCGTCCTTTTGATTGTACGAATCACTCATGGTGAAGCTGGCAATGTCGGGGTTGTAGAGGGTTCGGTCGGCCTTACGTCCCACCAAAATCGCATTGCCTTTGTAGAGCTTGAGGCGGGCGACACCGGTGACGTTTTCTTGGGTCGAGGTAAAGAAGGCCTGCAACGCCTCGCGCAATGGCGTAAACCACTGCCCGTAATAGACCACTTCGGCGTAGCGGGCGGCGACGACGTCTTTGTAGTGCAAAGTGTCACGGTCGAGGGCCAATTGTTCGATGGCTTGATGCGCCACGTGAATCAATGTACCGCCGGGGGTTTCGTAAACGCCGTGGCTCTTCATGCCCACCAAGCGATTTTCGACCAAGTCAATCCGACCAATGCCGTGCTTGGCGCCGAGATCATTGAGGGTGCTGAGCAATTTGACCGGTCCCATGACTTCACCATTGACGGTGGTGGGAATACCTTTGACGAAGCCGATTTCGACATATTCGGCTTTATCAGGGGCATTCTCGGGTGACACGGTCAAGGTGTGCATCACTTCTTCGGGCTCGTTCCAAGGATCTTCGAGGATACCGCCCTCGTGGGACATGTGCCAAATGTTGCGGTCACGGCTATAAATCGACTTAATGGTCGCTGACACCGGTACGTTGTGCTCGGCGGCGTAGTCGAGGGCATCTTCGCGGGAGCGAATGTTCCACTCGCGCCACGGAGCAATGACTTTGAGTTGGGGAGCGACAACCATGTAGGTCAATTCGAAGCGCACTTGGTCGTTGCCTTTGCCGGTACAACCGTGACAGAGAGCGTCGGCACCTTCGAGCAAGGCGATTTCGGCTTGGCGTTTGGCAATCAAGGGGCGGGCTACTGAGGTACCGAGCAAATACAAGCGCTCGTAGCTGGCACCCGATTGAACCAATGGGAAGAGATAATCGCGCACAAACACTTCGCGTAAATCTTCGACGTAGCACTTCGATGCGCCACTAGCGATTGCTTTGGCTTCGAGCCCCTCGAGTTCGTCATCTTGACCAATGTTGCAGCAATAGCAGATGACTTCGGGATTGCCATAGTTTTGCTTGAGCCATGGCACAATGATGCTGGTATCGAGGCCGCCTGAGTATGCCAACACGACTTTCTTGACTTTGGGACGTTCCATGTGAATTCTCCTTATGTAAATAAAAGCTCGACATCATCGCGGGTCAAGGTTTTGAGGCCACCCCGCTCAGGCGTGATGAGCTGACTCACCAAATCACGCTTGCGCTCTTGGAGCTGCAAGATCTTTTCTTCGACCGAATCGCGCACCACCATTTTGTAGACCATCACCGGGCGGGTCTGCCCGATGCGGTGGGTCCGGTCGGTGGCTTGCATTTCGACCGCGGGATTCCACCAGGGATCCACGTGGATGACATAGTCGGCAGCGGTCAGGTTGAGGCCGACGCCCCCAGCCCGCAAACTAATCAAGAAGAAGGCATGGCGATTGTCGCGTTGGAATGCGTCAATGATGCTCTGCCGGTCGCGCGTCCGTCCATCGAGATAGGCGTAACTCGTGCCACGGGCGTCGAGGGCAGCCCGTACCAGACTCAACATCTGCACAAACTGCGAAAAGACCAAGGCGCGATGCCCAGCCGCCTGCAATGCCTCGAGTGTGGCAAGCAACGACTCGAATTTGCCCGAAATTCCGGCGCTTTGGGGATCGATTAAGCGGGGATGGTTGCAGATTTGGCGCAAGCGCAACAACCCTTCGAGCATTTTGACCCGCGCTTGCTGTTCACCCGCCGTATCGATCAAGCCGAGCAACACCGCGCGATAGTGGTCTCTTTGGGCATTATACAGGCGTCGTTGCTCCGGTTCCATCTCACTCATCAACACCCGTTCGGTACGAGACGGCAAATCGGGGGCGACTTGGTCTTTGGTGCGCCGCAAAATAAAGGGATAGGTCAGCCGGCGCAACAGTTTGAGGGCGGCGGCGCGGCCTTCACCTTCGCGAGTAAAGGTATCGCGGAACGTTTCGGCGCTGCCCAACAACCCAGGGTTGAGGAAGGCGAATTGTGACCACAATTCCACGGCGCTGTTTTCGATGGGGGTACCCGTCAACGACAAACGTCGCTCGCCTTGCAGGCGGCGAGCTGCCCGAGCCGTTTCGGCACTGGGGTTTTTTACCGCTTGTGATTCATCGAGGATGATATATTGAAAACGATAGCCCACCAGCAATTCAATATCACGCAGCATCGTACCGTAGGTCGTCAGCACCACGTCGTATTGGTTAAAGGTGGCGGTATCTTTATTGCGCCCTTGATCGATTTGGGTCAACAAGCGCAGATTGGGGGTAAAGCGCGCTGCTTCGCGTTCCCAATTATAAATAATCGAGCGGGGCATCACAATCAACACTGCCGGCGCGCCTGGTTGGCGTTCGCGCAGCGACTGGATGAAAGCCAAGGTCTGGATGGTTTTGCCCACACCCATGTCGTCAGCGAGACAGCCACCAAACCCGTAGGTATTGAGGAAGTGCAACCAGTCGTAGCCCGATTTTTGGTAGACCCGCAACGTCCCCACAAATCCATCCGGCAACGGCTGGGGCTCGATGTGGTCAAACAAGCGTAAGCGTCCCCGTCGTTCTTCGAACAGACTATCGACCTGGGCGGAATTCGCTTCTTGGACCAACTGCTCGACCACGGCGGCCTGAGCACTCGCATAACGCATCTGGGTCTGTTGTTCGTGGCCCATGGCAAAGAGTGGAGCGAGCCGTTGCGCCAGCGCATTCGACACCAAGCCGAGTGAGCCATCAGACAGCAAAATATAGCGTTCGCGGCGCAATACAGCACGGCGTACCGTCGCTAAATCGACCGATAAATCGCCAAAACTCACCACCGCCGCCACATCAAACCAGTCGATGTGGGATTGGACGGTAACTGAGATTTGCGGTTCGTCGACCCGCATTTGCACGGCAGTCAAGAGGGCTTCGCCACTCACCTGCACCCCATGGCTGGCCAATGCACCAACCACGCGCAACATGAAATCGGTAGGGGCCATGGCACGGCGTGTGCGGAAGACATCGCCATCCACCCAGCGCAGCGCTTGGTGTTCGAGCATGGCAGTAGCAGCCCGCTCGGCATCACTATCGCGGACAATCCGGATTAGGTGTAATTCTTCGCTACCATGCAATACTGCGTGGCTGGGATAGGTTGCATCAAACGGGAGTTGTTGCGTGCCGTATTGGAAGGCCAGTCGCACTTCTAACACCCCAGCCTGTTCGCCCACCGTAATCAGCGGTTGCGGCTCGACCACTACGTCGTCCCAACGCACTGCTGCACCACACAAGGGCACACGGCTGGCCAAGTCGAGTAGGCGTTGATCAAAGCGCTCGCGGTCGTGGGCCATGACGCGCAACTGGGGGGTCTGGAGCAGTTGGTCGGTGACCGGCGTTCGTTCGCCGATATTGACCAATGTGCGCCCTGTCAACAACCACGCACTGGCAAACGGCAACACGCTGCGGGTATGGGTGTCGACCACCACGCTGTGGTGCTGAGTATGCACGATACTCTGCAACACGAGGTCGGCGCCATCGTCATCAATCGCAAGTTGTAATTCACCCGCCGAGACGGCCACGGTGATGGGATGACGGAAATCAATCGTCTCGTCGGCGCGATAGACCTGCTGATTGGCCAACAATTCTAACGCCCCTGCATACAACCAGGCCCGTTGGGCGGGTTGCGTACTTGCCATGGTTTGGGCACAGAGCATAGCAGCAGCCTGGAGCACATGATGGGGGGTGTGGGGGTGGCCGGCAGGGGTTGGTGGCGAGCGCAACGGTCGCACTTCGGCGCCGTCCCAATCGTTACGCCCAGCTCGCTGGGTCACATTGACGGGGATGAGCGCCCAGCCTTCATCACCCACACCCAAAGGATGGTCACGATGCAAGCCAAACACAATATGGGCGTTGGTGCTATTGGTGGCAACCGGGCGCCCTTTGTCAGACAAGGTCAGCAAGGCTTCCCATGGTTGCGGTGGATTAGTAGTCATATGAGCATGCAATATTTGCGCAGCAGCGACGCGATGCAGGCACGGACCCTCGTCACGGTGCACACAATCACACAACGTCGTCACCCGCCCAGCAATCATCATCACACTCACCCGCCGCGGCGGATGCACGTCCCCCACCAGCACCGCAGCACTGGTGGGGGTGGCTTGTTCGATGGTAACCGCGCCGCGGGTACACAATTCACTCGCACGTCGCACCAGCGTCGGCGAAGCCGACGCCAGTACCTGCGCAAGGTGAGCTGGGGTAATTAACTGCACCCGCGCCGTTGTCATGCCTTTGATCCTTTGGCAATTCCATAATGGTCTTGGAGTGAGCGCACCGTCAAGGTCCGCCGTTGTAATTCACGAATCCCGGCGACTGTCGCTGCCGCCCCCGTCAAGGTCGTCACCAACATCACACCATAGCGAATCGCCGCACTACGCAAGGCTTGGCCATCGCTATAGGCCTGTTGCCCGAGCGGCGTACTAATCACTAAATGCACCTTGCCTTGGGCCAGCAGATCGGCCGTGTGCGGTGAGCCATCGGCGATTTTGTTGACCAAGCTGACTGCTAAGCCAGCCCCACTCAACATGTCCGCCGTCCCTTTGGTGGCGTACAACGTGAAGCCCAATTGAATTAAATCACGACCGATACGCACAATGGCGTTTTTGTCGTTGTTGTTGACCGTCAACAACGCTCCACCAGCAATGGGGATACGTTGGTTGGCGCCCATTTCGGCTTTGGCAAAGGCCAAACCAAAGTTTGAGGCATGCCCCATCACTTCACCCGTCGAACGCATCTCGGGGCTGAGCATGATGGTGGCACCGGGGAATTTGTCGAACGGCAAGACTGCTTCTTTGACAAAAAAGCCGTCTACCTTGGGTTCTTCAGTGAAGTTCAACTCACGCAACGTCTTGCCGGCGGCTACTTGGGCGGCCAAACGGGCCAACGGGAAGCCGGTGGCTTTGGCGATAAACGGCACCGTGCGCGACGAACGGGGATTGACTTCGATGACATAGACGATTTCGTCTTTGATGGCGTATTGCACATTCATCATACCCTTGACGTTCAACGCCATGCCGATCCGCATGGTGATGTCACGAATGGCATCGATGTGGTAAGCGCTGATTTTGTACGGGGGGAGTACCATCGCCGAGTCGCCCGAGTGCACGCCTGCTTCTTCGACATGCTCCATGATGCCAGCAATCACGACTTGCTCGCCATCACCGATGGCGTCGACATCGACCTCAAAGGCATCTTCGAGATATTTGTCGATGAGCACGGGCGCGCCCGCACTCACGACGGTGGCTTCGGCAATATAGCGCTCAAAGCTTTCGTCGTCATAGGCAATCGCCATGGCACGCCCACCCAGCACATAGCTGGGCCGCACCAGCACGGGGAAGCCGATGCGATGGGCCACAACCTGCGCTTCAGCCAAGGTTGAGGCCATGCCGTTGGGTGGTTGCTCGACATTCATGCTGCGCAACAAATCCCCAAAGCGGCCACGCTCTTCGGCCAAGTCGATAGCATCAGGTGAAGTCCCCCAAATGGGCACACCCGCTGATTCGAGACCATGCGCCAGGTTCAAGGGCGTCTGACCGCCAAATTGCACCAAGGCCGGTACACTACGCACTGCTGGGCCAAAGTCTGCCCCCGCTTCGCGGTCGTAAATGTTGAGCACATCTTCGAGGGTCAATGGTTCGAAATAGAGCCGGTCGGCAGTGTCGTAGTCGGTAGAAACCGTCTCAGGGTTACAGTTGATCATGATGGTTTCGATGCCCATGTCGCGCAAGGCAAAACAGGCATGCACACAACAATAGTCAAACTCAATCCCTTGGCCGATACGGTTGGGACCACCACCGATAATCATCGCTTTGGCGCGATTGGTGACTTCGGCTTCGTCGCTACCAGGTTGCCGACTATACGTACTATAAAAATAGGGAGTGGCCGCCGCGAATTCAGCCGCACAGGTGTCAATTTTGCGGTACACCGGCACGATTTTGGCTTGTTTGCGGGCCGCCCGTACCTGCATTACTGCCGGTTTATCTGACAACAAACCAGCCATTTGCGGGTCAGAAAAGCCGTATTCCTTGGCCGTAAACCACAAATCATATGGCAAGGTGGCGAGGGAGTAGCGGGCAATTTCTTGCTCGACGGCCACGATATCTTGGAACTGTTGTACGAACCACGGGTCAAAGCCGGTGCGCTCGCAGATTGATTCGAGGCTGGCACCAGCCCGGATTTCGTCACAAACGCGGAAAATCCGGCGCGGCGTGGGGATACGGATATCATCGGACCCCACCATTTTGACTTGGTCGCTCCCCACAAAGCCAGTGGCGCCGATTTCGAGGCCGCGCATCGCTTTTTGGAAGGCTTCGGCAAAAGTGCCCCCGATGGCCATCACTTCGCCGACGCTCTTCATTTGTGGGCCAAGGATAGGATCGACGCCGGGGAATTTTTCAAAGGCCCAGCGTGGGATTTTGACCACCACATAGTCGAGGCTCGGCTCAAACGAAGCCGGCGTCAGCTTGGTGATGTCGTTGGGGATTTCGTCAAGGGTATAGCCTACCGCCAACAAGGCGGCGATTTTGGCGATGGGGAAGCCGGTAGCCTTGGAGGCCAACGCCGACGAACGGCTGACTCGCGGATTCATTTCGATGACAAACGGCGTGCCGGTTTTGGGGTCGACCGAGAATTGAATGTTAGAACCGCCGGTTTCGACACCCACAGTGCGAATCACCATTTTGGCCATTTCGCGCAAGCGTTGTAATTCGCGGTCGGTCAACGTCATCGCTGGCGCCACAGTCATCGAGTCGCCGGTATGCACGCCCATGGCATCGATGTTTTCGATGGTACACACCACCACAAAATTATCGACGCAGTCGCGCATCACTTCGAGCTCATATTCCTTCCAGCCAATCACCGATTGCTCGATGAGCACTTGGGTGACGGGTGAGGCCCGCAAGCCACGCTCGGCGATTTCGCGGAGCTGGGCTTCGTCGTAGCCGATGCCACCACCGCTACCACCAAGGGTAAACGATGGCCGGATCAAGATGGGGTAGCCGATTTTGGTGGCCACGGCCACGGCTTGTTCGACGGTGGTAACGGTTTCGCCCAATGGCACACCCAAACCAATTTCGAGCATGGCTTGTTTAAACAGCTCACGATCTTCGGCGAGGGCAATGGCTTTGGGTTGGGCGCCCAACAATTGCACGTTGTGCTTGGCAAGCATGCCCAATTCATGCAATTTCATGGTCAAGTTGAGGGCTGTTTGGCCACCCACTGTCGGCAAAATCGCATCGGGACGTTCTTTGATGATGATTTGTTCAATCGACTCGGGGGTGAGTGGCTCGATGTAGGTGGCATCGGCAAATTGGGGGTCGGTCATGATGGTGGCCGGGTTTGAGTTCACCAAAATAACGCGGTACCCTTCGCTCCGCAAGGCTTTACAGGCTTGCACGCCCGAATAGTCAAATTCACAGGCTTGGCCGATGACAATCGGACCCGAGCCAATAATCAAAATACTTTTGATGTCTGTGCGCTTCGGCATTCGTCTACCCTTCCATCAATTGCACAAAGCGGTCGAACAAATAGGCGGCGTCGTGCGGGCCAGGAGCGGCTTCGGGGTGATATTGCACACTAAAGGCTTTGAGGGCGGGGGCTTCGAGCCCTTCCACACATTGGTCGTTGAGGTTGACGTGGGTCACACCCGAGCCCACCGGCAACGAGTCAGCGGCCACGGCAAAGCCATGATTGTGGCTCGATATTTCGACTTTCCCAAAGGCCTTGACGGGCTGATTGGCGCCGTGATGCCCAAAGCGCAATTTATAGGTGGTACCACCCAACGCCAGACCGAGGATTTGATGCCCCAAACAGATGCCAAACAACGGCACTTTGCCAAGTAATTGCTTGGTTGATTCGATGCCATAGGTCACCATGGCGGGGTCGCCAGGACCGTTTGACAAAAAGACACCGTCGGGGTTCATCGCCAATACGTCACTGGCAGGAGTGGTGGCCGGCACGACGGTGATTTTGATACCGCGCTCGGCCATCAGGCGCAAAATATGATGTTTGATGCCAAAATCGTAGGCTACCACATGGAGTTGGCGACCCGCTTTGGTGCCACGTGACCCGAGGCCCCATTCGCCCACGCCACCCGCCCAGGTATAGGCTTCGGTGCAGGTGACATTGGGGACGAGGTCGAGGCCTTCCATAGTGGGGGCAGCTTGAGCGATGGCGACCAGCTTAGCGTGGTCGAGCTCGCTCGACGAAATCACGCCGCGCAAGGCGCCGGCAGAGCGGATATGCCGCACCAAGGTGCGGGTATCGATGCCGGTAATGCCCACAATGCCTTGGGCTCGCATCTCGGCGTCGAGCGAATTATCGGCACGATAATTGCTGACGCGCGGGCTAGCCGCACGCACCACAAACCCCGACAACCACCACTTGCGGCTTTCGCCATCGGCATCATTGACGCCGGTATTGCCAATATGGGGCGCCGTCATCACGACTATTTGCCCAAAGTACGATGGATCGGACAATACTTCTTGGTAACCTGTCATAGCGGTATTAAATACCACTTCGCCGGTGCGCTGACCGATGGCGCCAAACGCACTGCCGGCCCAGATGGTGCCGTCTTCGAGTGCGAGTATCGCCGGTGTACGTTCAAACCCTGCCTGCATGCCTTACTGCCCCCTCTCACCTGCGCCATTGCGCCAGGTGGCAAACTCGATTACCACTGCGGTTTCGTCACACCGATCATTGAGCGGACAGAGCACACAATCACGCCAGACCTTTTCGGGGAAGCGTTCATGCTCGGTGACCACAAATCCCATCCGCTCAAAAAAACCAACGGCCCGCGTCAATGCAAACACCGTTGGATAACCACGTCGCTGGGCTTCGGCAACCAAGGCCTTGACGATTTCGCCGCCGACGCCATAGCGCCGGTACGCCGGCAATACCGCCAACGAACGGACCTCGACCAAAGCGGGACCCATTTCGAGCAGGGAACCAATCCCTACGACCTGCCCGGCAACCTCCGCCACCATCCAATTGCCCAAGGCCGCCACGATGTGTTCGCGGCTACGGGGCAACAAATGCCCCAGCGCGACGTTTTCGTCAACCACAGCCTTGATGGCGTCAACATCTGCCGCATGCGCCAAACGCATACTCACCAACGGCGGCTGACTCGGCGTCGCCTGTACATCATGAATTAGCGTCATGCGGCACCTCCACCAGTGACGATGCAGGTTCCGGCATCTTCACCACGGGCAAGGCGCTCAAGCCCTGCCATGTCGACAATCCGTGCTTGCATGACCCCGGTGGCCAGTACCGCCAAGGCGGCCCGCACTTTGGGGATCATGCCGCCATAAATCTCGCCGCTGGCAATGGCCGCATCGATGGCCCGAGCCGTCAATTGCGGGACCACTTGGTCTGCAAGCTTGACGCCAGGCACATTGGTCACAAAGGTAACTTCGACGGCGCGGTCACGATTATCACGTGCCAGCGCAGCCGCAATCGCCCCAGCCGCATCATCTGCGTTTACATTATAACTGCCATCAGCACCTAGTGAGATGGGAGCAATCACTGGCACCACCTGCGCATCAATCAATGGCCACAACACACTCGTCCGCACCGTCACGGGTTGCCCCACGCGACCGATGTCGCCATCGGGGTGGTGGAGTTTTTGCACGCGAATCAAGCCGCGATCGACCCCCGACATGCCCCAGGCATCGACCCCAGCGAGGCCAAATGCCACGGTCAGACGGGTGTTGACGGCACCGGCCAGCACCATTTCGGCGGCGGCCATAGCGGTATCGTCGCTGACGCGCAACCCCGCCACAAAGCGTGGTTCGCCACCCAAGGCCGTCTGTATCTGGCCGATTTCTTTGCCGCCGCCGTGCACCAATACCGGCACCGTCGGCATGGCAGCCACAGCTGCCGTGAGCCGCGCCACAAACAGGGGATCGTCGATTTCATTGCCACCAATTTTTATGACACGCAGTGTGTTCAACCAGGTTCCTTCCTATGCGGGCAACGCATATGTAACAGCGATAGCGCCCCAAAACACTTATTTTATATCTGCTCCACGCAACGTATAGGTATGCCAACTATCACGGCTGGTAGGGAGTGAATCATACAATCGTTGCGCCGTGTGATTGTCGAGCGCCGTTTGCCAATGCACGCCGGCATAGCCTTGACTGACGGCCCAGGCCGTGCAATGCAAAATCAACTTGCGCCCCAAGCCTTGACCACGCATATCGGGCATTACATACAAATCATTGAGCAGGCATTTTTCGACGGCCGACACCGACGAAAGCACGCGGTAGGCCGTCACAAAGCCCATAGCATGGCCGGCATTCGACATCGCCAGCCACTGAGCCCCCAAAGCCGGAGTCGTCACCAAGCGCCCAAAGTGATTGCGATTGCGCTCGGTGTCGGGTGTCGCCTTGTAAAAGCGCTGATAATCGGCAATAAGTGGCAATACTAACTCGAGATTCTCGAGGGTAACCGGGACGATATCGATGCTCATTGGAGTCCTTCTGTTTCATTCAAACCACACATGATGTTCATGCACTGGATGGCTTGGGTGGCGGCGCCTTTGGCCAGATTATCGACGCTCGACATGATGATGGCCAGCCCGGGTTGCGCCAAGGTCACCGACATGGCACACATGTTGGTGTTGGTGGTATGCGCCATGGCCGCCAATTGCCCAGCAGGCAACACCCGCACAAACGGCTCGTCGGCATAGGCGGCGGTGTAGAGCGCACGCAGGCTGGTCTCGTCGAGACTGGCATCGACCCGCACATAGATGCCACTCAACATGCCCCGCACTACGGGTACCAGATGCGGGTTGAAAATCACCGTGGGGGTGATGCCGGTGCTCAATTTAGCCAATTCTTGCTCGATTTCGCCCACATGGCGGTGGACGTGGCCAATGTTGTAGGGGGTGACGGTGTCGTGGGTCTCGGCAAACAAGGTGTTGATTTTGGCGGCCCGACCGGCTCCCGAGATGCCCGACTTGGCGTCGACAATAATCGTGGCGTCAGTGACCACCCCAGCGCGGAGCAAAGGCATGGTGCCCAAAATCACCGAGGTGGGGTAGCAGCCCGGGTTGGCCACGAGGCGGGCCTGAGCAATCGCCGCCCGGTTGAGTTCGGGGATGCCGTAAGGGATGGGCAGCATGGCGGGGAATTCGTGGGGGTGGCCGTACCATTTGGCGTAACGCTCGGCGGTGTCGAGGCGGAAGTCGGCCGAAAAATCGACCACTTTGGCACCGGCCTCGAGCGCTCGCACGGCGGTGCGGGCGGCGGCTCCATGAGGCAACGCCAGCAACACCACGTCGACCTGATCAAACGGGGCAGCATCGACAGAGGTCAAGGCGATGTCGAGCGGCCCAGGGAATGAATCAGCCAATGATTTGCCCGCTTGGGCTTCGGATGTGGCAAATACCACTTGCACGCCGCGGTGACGGCGCAGCCAACGCAACGCTTCGTAGCCGGCGTACCCTGTCACCCCACAAATGCCCACACGTACCATGGCTCCGTCCTTTTCTTCATACAAAAAACCCCAGGGGCGCTAGTGCGCTCCCCGGGGTGGTGTGGCGTTATTTCGGAGTCTACTTGCTACCCCTCAACACACGACATCGCCCCGGGTCCCATACGGACTCGTCGGAGGTCAGCTCGTCGCAATGTAGAGGTGGTAAGCAATGCAAATTTCATAATCACTATAGTATGGGTAAATGATGCAAATGTCAATCCGAATTGGCGAATTGGCGAATTCAATTCACCCCAGCGTCAGCACCCCAGCGTGTATGCCACCAACGGGGAGATACAACGGCGCTTCACGCTATGGCATAGACGCTGTGGGGAGTATTCTCCGTGGGGGTTTGCATGGCGTCCCCATACACCCATCCATGCAGGCGTGGGTAGTTACGTAACAATACAAGTCGGTTATAATAGCGGTATATCACATTATCTATTGAGTAAAAACTATGGAACAAGTAACCCACAACAAAATCGTCTCATTCATCTGGGGCATCGCAGACGATGTGCTCCGCGACCTCTTTAAGCGCGGCAAATACCCCGATGTCATTCTGCCGATGTGTGTCATCAGACGTATGGATGCGGTACTCGAGCCAACCAAACAACAAGTACTCGACACAAAAAAATTCCTCGACGAAAACAACATCGTCGAACAACAGTCAGCCTTGAGCGGTGCCGCCGGGCACGCCTTTTACAATACGTCCAAATTTACCCTGCGCGACCTCAAATCACGTGGTAGCCAACAACAATTACTCGCAGACTTCGAAGACTACCTCAACGGCTTCTCGCCCAACGTCCAAGACATCCTCGAAAACTTCAAGTTTCGCAACCAGTTGCAAACCCTCTCAAAAGCCGACGCCATCGGCACACTGATTGCGAAATTCCTTGACCCCGATATCGACCTCTCGCCGGCTGGCATCGACAATCACGCCATGGGTACCGTTTTTGAAGAACTGGTCCGCAAATTCAATGAAGAAAATAACGAAGAGGCGGGCGAGCACTGGACACCCCGCGATGCGGTACGGCTGATGGCCAACCTCGTCTTTTTGCCGATAGCCGACCACATCAAATCGGGCACCTACAAGCTCTACGACGCCGCCTGTGGCACGGGCGGGATGCTAACAGTGGCAGAAGAAACACTTGAATCAATCGCCATAGCACGCAAGCAATCGGTCATAAGTCACCTCTACGGGCAAGAAATCAATCCCGAAACCTATGCCATCTGTAAGGCCGACATGCTCCTCAAAGGCGAAGGGGAAAACGGGGAAAGCGCCGACCATATCGTCGGCGGCGCCGAATGGTCGACACTGGCACATGACGCCTTCCCTGGTCAAGAATTCGATTTTATGCTGGCCAATCCGCCCTACGGCAAAAGCTGGAAGAAAGATCTCGAGGCGCTCGGGGGCAAAGACGGCATGCGCGACCCACGCTTCAAAATCATGCACCGCGGAGAAGAATTGTCGCTGGTGACCCGCTCTAGCGATGGACAACTCCTTTTCCTCGCCAACATGGTTTCCAAAATGAACAATAGTTCGGTCTTGGGCAGTCGCATCGCCGAGGTTCACAACGGCTCGTCGCTCTTTACCGGCGATGCTGGCCAAGGCGAAAGCAACATACGCCGTTGGATCATCGAAAACGACTGGCTCGAAGCCATCGTTGCCCTGCCACTCAATCTTTTTTACAATACGGGCATCGCCACCTATATCTGGGTGCTGACCAACCGCAAACCAGCGCATCGCAAAGGCCAAGTCCAGCTCATTGATGCGAGTCAATGGTACAAACCATTGCGCAAAAATTTGGGCAAAAAGAATTGTGAATTGTCACCCGAAGACATCGAACGCATCAATCAAACATTTTTGGCCTTCACCGAAACACCCGAATCCAAAATCTTCCCGAACGCCGCTTTGGGCTATTGGAAGGTCACAGTCGAACGTCCACTGCGCTTGCATAGCCAACTCAGCCTCAAGGCGATTGCTCCCCTACGCTATATGTCGGGCGACGAAGCGCTACGGAGTGCCCTCTACGAAACATTCGGCGACGCCCTCTGCAACGATTTTGCCCGCATCACCCCCACCCTCGAACAACACCTCGCTGAGTGGGGCAACGACGATGACGAAAGCGATGATGACGACGGCGGCACAAACAAAGGCCTACCCGAAAAAACCCGCAAAAAATTGCTCGACCCCAAAACCTGGGAACGCGACGGCCGCCTAGTCGACGTCGCCAACACCCTGCGAACCGCCCTTGGTGATGGGGTATTTACTGATTACAACCTCTTCCGCGAGCGCGTCGACGCAACTATTGCGCAGTACGGCATCCGCATCGGCACCACCGACCTCAAACTCATCCTCAAAGCGGTGAGCTGGCGTGACGAATCGGCCCCTGCAGTCATCGCCAAGCTACACAAACCAGGCAAAGCCCAGGCGGCTCCGCTCCATGGCCTCTATGAGGTCTTGGTGGGTGGCAAACGCACCGTCGTCGAATATGAACCCGACCCCGACTTGCGCGATAGCGAGCAAGTGCCGCTCATCGAAGCTGGCGGAATCGAAGCCTTTATCAGCCGCGAAGTCTTGCCGTATACGCCCGATGCTTGGATCAAACCCGATACCACCAAAATCGGCTACGAAATCAGCTTTACCCGCCATTTTTACAAACCACAACCCTTGCGCACCCTCGCCCAAATCAGTGCCGACATCCTTGCCATTGAACAAGAAGCAGATGGATTGCTCGATGGATTGCTGAAAGTGGGCGCCGGGTAATGAGTGCGCTGCAACTTGATATCACCGCATACTTGCACAAAGACGAGGGGCAACACTACGAACGGAAATCAATGTTCGAAGGCCC